>NZ_JAVRCK010000089.1:0-38699 GCF_034530815.1 Nostoc sp. DedSLP03 | reverse complement strand
GTGCAATTTATCTGGCTGCTTCTGTCATTTGGCTCAATTGATGACACGCCCTAACTCTTCACTATTCACTCCTAACTTTATTTCTAACTCTTCATTTTTCTGCTGTAGGTGTGCCCTGAGCAGCAATTTTTTTACCTATCACTTCCACCGCTTTAGCGAATTGAGGGTCTGCAAGAGTCGCGAGTTTGTCACGTTCATGCAGCCACAAATCCTCCATCTGCTTTTTGCTCAAATCCACTTTCACATCTGGTGAAATGCCTTTGTGATTGATATCTGTACCATTGGGGGTATAGTAATGAGCAATTGTCACTGCCAACCCCGAACCATCTTCTAGGGGACGCACCGATTGCACTAGTCCCTTACCAAAGGTTTGAGTACCGACCAAAGTAGCACGCTTATTATCCTGCAAAGCCCCTGAGAGGATTTCACTGGCACTAGCGGAACCTTTATCTACCAACACCACCAACGGTTTATTTGTCAAAGCTTTTCCGTTTGCCTCTTCCTTTTCTGCCTCTCCTTGGCGTTCAACAGTGGAGACAATCTTACCTTTATCTATCCACATCCGAGCAATATCAACGCTGGAGAAAAGTAAGCCGCCTGGATTACCACGCAGATCGAGAATATATCCAGCTACCTTTTTGCTTTCTAAATTTTTGATAGCGGTTTGCATTTCTTTACCAGCATTGGCACTGAACTGGTTCAAGCGAATGTAACCAAGATTGCCTGCTGGAGTTTTCTTTTCAGAAAACTTAACTGGATGGATTTCAATTCGCGCCCGTGTAATATCAAATTGTTTTATCTGCTTGTCGCGTTGAATAGTCAAGCTGACTTTCGATCCTGCTTCACCCCTAATCAAGGACACTGCCTGATTAGTATCCATCCCCTTGGTATCTTTGCCGTCAATTTTGAGGATGATATCTTTTGCTAAAACACCAGCTTTAAAGGCTGGTGTATCTTCAATTGGCGCAATTACAACCAATTGCTTGGTTTTTTCATCCTGACTAATGGTGATCCCAATCCCTGTCAATTCTCCAGAGGTATCCACCTGCATATTCTTGAATTCCTCTGGACTCATAAACCGGGTGTATGGGTCATCTAGCTTTTTCAGCATTTCCCGAATGGACTTATATGCATCCTGCGGATTACTGTAGGACTTGCTCAAGTATTCCTTACGAACAGCCTGCCAATCTACCTGATTAAAAGTACCGTCGACATATTGGCGCTGAACAATTTGCCAAACTTCATCTACTAATTCTTTAGGACTTGCTTTAAATAAAGCCTGACCTCGCGAATGAATGCCAAGGCTAGTAACAGCGATCGTGGAGAGTGTAACTGCCGTAGCACCCAAAACAAGCCTATTTTTTGTAATCACCATAATGACATGCGTCAGAGGGAAAATAATATAGTCAGTATGCTCAATCTAACACAGGCTACCACTGTACAGACCGAGTATGTATCCTTAATTTAAACAAAATACTTGACAATCTGGCTAATTGAGGGATTGGGGATTGGGGATTGGGGATTGGGTATGCAGAAGAGACAAAGGTAAACAAGGAAGAGGGGGAAGACTTGGGAGAGACTTGTTCAATAATTCCCCCTTGTCTCCCTGCCCCCTGCTTCCGCTGCCCTCTGCCCCTTTAAGGTTCTACCCAGCGTTCATCTGCCTTAATCAGGTTAATTAATTCCTCTACACCTTTATCTTCTGGGACTTTTTTAATTTCTTCTCGACCACGATACAAAGAAATATAACCAGGTGTTTTACCAACATACCCATAGTCGGCATCTGCCATTTCTCCGGGGCCATTGACAATACAACCCATCACTGCAATATCTAGCCCAGTTAAGTGTTTAGTGGCTTCCCGAACTTTGTGCAGTACTTCCTCTAGATTAAACAAAGTGCGTCCACAGGAAGGACAAGCGACGTATTCCACCATCGTTTTTCGCAATCCCAAAGCTTGGAGAATGCTGTAACAGACGGGAATTTCTTTTTCTGGTGCTTCTGTTAGTGAGACACGAATTGTATCGCCAATGCCATCAGCAAGTAAGGTAGCAATACCAGCCGTAGATTTAATTCGCCCGTATTCGCCATCACCAGCTTCCGTAACACCTAAATGTAACGGGTAATCCATACCCAGTTCATCCATACGCTTGGCGATGAGGCGATAAGCGGCCACCATTACCGGGACTCGTGAGGCTTTCATGGAAACTACCAAGTTGCGGAAATCCAAAGATTCACAGATGCGGATGAATTCTATGGCAGATTCCACCATTCCTTCGGGGGTATCACCGTAGGTAAATAGCATTCTTTCAGCCAGAGAACCGTGATTTACCCCAATTCGCATTGATTTTCCTTGATCGCGCAAAGAAACTACTAGAGGTTCTAAGGTTTCGCGGATTTTATCGCCAATTTCGTCAAATTCGCTTTTAGTATATTCAGTGCGATTGATGTTTGGCTTTTCAAACACATACAAGCCTGGATTAATCCGTACTTTCTCTATGTGCTTGGCAACTTCCACAGCGATTTTCAGTCCGTTGTGATGGACATCAGCCACAATGGGCACATCTTGGTAAGTTTTAATTAATTTTTGTTTAATTTCTCCTAAAGCTTTAGCATGAGCCATACTTGGCACTGTGACGCGGACAATTTCGCAGCCTATTTCGTGCAGACGACGAATAGCAGCCACGGAACCATCAATATCAAGAGTGTCTTCGTTAATCATTGACTGCACTACAACGGGGTAGCCGCCGCCAATAGTGACATTTCCCACCTTTACAGGGCGGGTTTTACGCCGCTTGATAGTTGTATCAAAGGTGGCTTGAGGTGATGTGATGCTTGAAGTGTTTACTGTGGGCAGAGTTTGCATAACCTGATTAGGTAAATTTGCTATTGCTCAAATATCAGATTTAATAAATCTCTGTTTCCCAGATTGCCACAGCTAGCGCTTTTTTGGACGATTAATATAGAAAAAAATGGAGAATCAGAAAGGTGAAGAAATAAACAGCAATTGAGGAGTTTTGCTCTTTTGTAAAGATATATTGCCTAAAAATCTTTTTAACTGAGTAGCTTGAGTGCGATCGCGCAGGTTTCAGCAGGAAAACTTCAGGAAGCGATCGCTTTACTGTTGAGTCATAAATACTACCAGTAGCATCGTAATTCTATGACCCAACCTGTAATAAGTTAACTAAAAATTAAGTAAGTTAACCTAATTAAACATAAAACGCTCAACTGAATACTGACCTTGCTTGGCTCTATGATTTATACCCTCAATAATAGCGATGCCTGCGGCGGGCTACGCCTACGCTAATTCATATTCATCCTGAAAAATTCGGCCTGCAAGCTCATCACGCTTGAGATGCAACCATTCGTCTTCAATGCGATTCATTTGGGGGCTATAGGGAGGTAGAAAAAAGATGTACAAACCTTGCTGTTGCCAACGTTGATGCTGCTGGCGAGCCAAATGACTTTTGTGAACAGAGGCATTATCGTGAATAATAACGGTGATTTGTCCGGTTTCCAGTAAGCGACTTGCAGCAATCTGAGCAAGACACTCCATGAGTTGGACATAGGTTGGTGCTTTCAATGTTCCAAGCATCAAAACATAATCAAAACTAGATTTCGGCTCCCAAATGCCAAAGATTCAAGCAGAGGTCTTGTCTCGGCTCAAGGAGAAACTGCAATGTCCGCAGGGATTTAGCAGCTATAGGCAGATCGTTGAATGGCTAGAGAAGGAATTTAATATGCAAGTCAAATATAAAACGGTTTACCGTTGGGTACGCTATAAACTCTTATCCCAATATTTCAGCCTGCTCATAGCCCTCAACTGAATCCTATTGAACGATTGTGGCAGCATATTAAACGTCAATGGAAGGGTGAAAATTTCTCTTGTTTGCAGCAGCTGCGTTACTGGGTTCAATTGGAATTGGCTCAAATGTCTTCTGAATTGATCTCGTCTTTGACTAGTTATGATTTCATCCTCGAAGCTCTATTTCATGAAGCTTTATTCTATGCAGCTTCTTAGAGAATTGGTATTAGGATTTCTAAATGGTATAGCAATAAACTGATGACAGAAGAACTGGAAAGAGCAGACAATGATAGCCCGTGGAAAGAAATTTTAGAAGCTTACTTTCCCCAAGCAATGCAATTGTTCTTTCCCCAAACAGCAGAAATAATTAATTGGGAACGTCCCCACGAATTTCTTGATAAGGAATTTCAACAAATAGCCACGCGAAGCAGAACAAGGTAGGAGATATGCAGATAAATTAGTTAAAGTCTGGCAAATTCAAGGACAAGAAATTTGGCTATTAATCCATATAGAAATTCAAGCAAAATCAGAAGACAATCTTCAGCAATCAATTCAGTACCCTTATTTACTAACTCGTGATGCTGTTTATCTCTGGGTATCGCTGCGGTAGATTCTTCACACGCCGCCACGCCTAGTTACATGACGTGCTGCTAGCTCTACGGCGGCTTTTTGGAAATCAAATAAGTTGTTAAAATCGCGAGGGATATGAAATTCTGAAAGTCCAGCGATCGCTAATATTCTCATAAAAATAACCCCTATAACAGGGGTTATTTTTAGATAATACTGTTGATAAGTAAACTAAACCACAGCAGATAGTTGCCGCTTAAAGAAAGCTTGCAATACTCTCTCTGCTATTTGATGACTAGTTAAACCTAGTTCTGTCTTAGATTCATTGGGTTCAGCATGATCTACCAATACATCTGGTACACCAAATCGCTTGACAGGAACGAGAATATCTGCATCTAGCAAAGACTCGGCGATCGCACTACCAAAGCCACCCATGATACAGCCTTCTTCTAAAGTGACAACACGGCTGATTTTCTTCGCTAAAGGCAAAATCAACTCGGTATCCAAAGGCTTAACGAAACGCGCATTAATTACAGTTGCTTCAATGCCATGTTCGCTAAGAATTTCCGCAGCTTGCATTCCTGGATAGACCATTGTGCCATAAGCAACAATTAACACATCATCGCCTGTACGCAAAATCTCGCCTTTGCCGATTTCCAAAGGTTCCCAACCTTCCTCCATCAAGGGAACGCCGTAGCCATTGCCACGAGGGTAGCGCATTGCGATCGGCCCACTGGTATGATTAACACCAGTTACTACCATGCTTTGCAGTTCTGCCTCGTCTTTGGGAGCCATGATTACCATGTTAGGAATGCAACGCAAATAGGCAATATCATACATACCTTGATGGGTGGGGCCATCAGATCCGACGATTCCGGCCCGATCCAAGCAGAAGAATACTGGCAGGTTTTGGATGCAGACATCATGAATTATCTGATCGTAGGCGCGTTGCAAGAAGGTGGAGTAAATAGCTGCTACAGGGCGCATCCCTTCGCTTGCAAGTCCTGCTGCTAGGGTAATTGCATGTTGTTCCGCAATGCCGACATCAACATATTGATTCGGCAATTTTGCTTGAAGTTTATCTAAACCTGTCCCTGTTGCCATAGCCGCAGTAATGCCGACGATTTTCGAGTTTTGTTCGGCAAGTTTTACCAGAGTGTGAGAAAAGACTTTGGCATAAGCCGGAGGTTTAGGTTTATTAGAAGGAATGGCTTTGCCAGTTGCGACGTTGAAGGGGCTTTGAGCATGGTAGCCAACTTGATCTAGTTCGGCAATTTCATAGCCTTTGCCTTTTACTGTTGCTACATGTACCAAAACTGGGCCTGGTATCTGATGTGCTTGTTGGAAGGTAGCAATCAATTCTTCAAGATTATGCCCATCCACTGGTCCAATGTAGGTAAAGCCGAGTTCTTCAAAAACTGCACCTACCTTCGGAACAGCCAAACGCTTCATACCTTCTTTGATGCGTCCGAGTTCGGGTGAGAGGGATTCGCCTACGAAGGGGATTTGCTTAAACTGTTCCTCAAGATTATCTTTAATAAATTGCACCGGTTGGCTGAGGCGCATTTTGTTGAGATAGCGGGGAATCGCGCCGACGTTGCGAGATATGGACATGTCGTTGTCATTGAGAACAACCAACAGGTTGGTTTTCGGCATGTGTCCGGCATGGTTGATGGCTTCTAAAGCCATGCCGCCAGTTAGTGCCCCATCCCCAATCACAGCAACGGCTTTAAATTTTTCTCCTTTCAAGTCTCGCGCTAAAGCCATACCCAAAGCTGCTGAAATACTTGTAGAAGCGTGTCCAGCCCCAAAGTGGTCAAACTTGTTTTCACCCCGTTTCAGATAGCCCGCAACTCCGTCCTTTTGTCTGAGGGTGTGGAAGCGATCGTAACGTCCTGTAAGCAGTTTGTGGGGATAAGCCTGGTGTCCTACATCCCAAATAACTTTATCCCGATCTAAGTCCAGTGTTTGGTAAAGTCCTAGTGTTAATTCGACAACACCCAACCCTGGCCCCAAGTGTCCACCATTAACTGCTACTGTTTGAAGATGCTTATCTCGAATCTGACGGGCAATCTGTTGCAGTTGGCGAACAGATAAACCGTGCAACTGATTAGGATGGGTGATTTCGCTCAGATGCATATTATAAGGTTTTCCTCTCTAACTTCGAGTCTCGGTATTTTGTATTTTCCCACGGTCGGGTTGTCCACAGAATCAAACTCTTACATTGTTACTAAGTTGTAGTGGAAAGTATAACTTCTTAATTGATGATAATGAAAAATTTGTTAACCATTAACAATTCGTCAAATAAGATTGCAATCAGTTAAATTTATAACACATTTTTTCGTGGGTAATGCTACTTATAAAATGCCTGCGATGCGTATATAAAAACAAGTTTTTGAAGAGCAATTTGCGGAAGTTCATTAAGCAGATTACTCAATTTTGCCCTATTAAGTTAGTACAAAATAAAATCAAATATTTTGTTTACAGCTATATATCTAGCATAATTGCTAGTAAATATTTAACTAGAGTATCTACTCTTCTTCTGTGACAGCAGCTAATTTTATCAGCGATCGCTAATTCTTATAACTATGACAAATATGTATCTAAAGCTACTTAATCACTTTATCTAACTTTATTTATTAGTATATATCTCGTTAAAAGTTTCCAACTGGAAATGAGGCATTAATTACAATGCCTTATAGGGATGCAGAGCTATCTGTGTTACCCTACCATAATGTTTAACTACCTGTAAATTGCTGTAATTATATTGATATAACCTTAGATTTTCCGAAATTACTTGCAAACAACAATATTTCCGACCTTTTTAAGAAGTCGGAAATTTGAAGCTTTAGATTTTTACAAATCCAATAGGATTTATATATCTATATCTCTATTTACCAAAAGCATCTTTAATGTTTTCAACAGTACGTTCAACTACATTCTTGGTGTTGTCTACTGCTTCTTTAGTCCGAGATGCATCTTCATTTGCTCTCTTCTGAATTGTAGCGGCATCTTTCTTTGCTTTGCGCTCAATAAAGCTACCATTGTCTGTTGCTTGGTCAACTTTACTAGCATTGCTCTTGGCAGCGTCTTTAACTTTATCTGCTGTATCATCAATGAAATTTTTGGTTCGTCCAGCATCTCTACTAGCTTTGTCTTGAGCGCGATCTGCATCATCATATGCAATCAAGGTTCCAGTGGGATCGGCCATTGCTGAGGTATTCGAGAAAAATGCACCTTGCCAAACGAAAGCGATCGCTAACATACAAAACAGCGCTGTGGCCATCCAGCGTTTTACGGTGGAAAACTGTTTTGCAACATTATTAGATTTCATACAATACAATCTCATGTGATTTAGTATACTAATTTTACTTCATTTAGCTTGTTAACGATATCGATCCCTAGATAGAATTTCTGGCATCAATAGTTATGAAATGAATTCACTATTTTGATAGATTGAATTTTGAGTAAAGATTATTTCTTGGGAATTAAACGTATTTTGAACATTCGCGATCGCCTTTGAGTTAATTAACTTGCGATCGCTTCCAGCGGACGGTTACGCGATCGCAACTGAATTTTTACGATTGGGGCCTTTGCGTTCTGATTTTTTCTTTATTCCAATCCAACATCCGAGAAGCTGCTGGTAATACAACTCAATAGCAGACTTAATCACTCCGTTACTGCTTGATTAGTCTGCTGCTAAATAAAGGCTAGTTTATCAGCATATTCGTCATCTAATCGTGCATTAATTCGCATCGTCAGCTTCGTTTGTCATACAGATTGTATGACAAACATAATATATCTGTTACCTCGTCAACAACTTCCGGCGCAGATTATCCAACGCTGCATTTGCACTCACATGACGAATTAAAGCTCGACCTCGCACAGTACCAAACTGATATTCAAAACTTGTCACTTCATCTTTTGGCCCGGCTAAACCAATGTAAACTAAACCCACTGGCTTTGTATCTGTTCCTCCGGTAGGGCCAGCAATTCCAGTAATACTCAGTCCCCAAGTTGTTGCAAGGCGGGTTTTGACTCCAACAGCCATTTGCTCTGCAACAGTAGCACTTACCGCCCCAAATTTATTTAAATCTTCCTGGTTAACCCCCAACAGCCTAACCTTCACCGAATTGTCATAAGAAATTACTCCACCCCAAAAGTAATCAGAACTCCCAGAAATCTCAGTCAACATTTGCCCTAAACCGCCACCAGTACAAGATTCTGCCACTGAAAGCGTTTCTTTTGATGCCCGCAACAACTGACCAACTACGGAAGCAAGAGTATCATTATTAACGCCATAAAAATCCAGTCCGGCAATTTCTTTAAGTTGTTTTTCAATGGGCGCAATTAGGGCTTCTGAGGCTGCTTCTGAATTTGCTTTTGCAGAAACTCGCAATCTAACTTCCCCTTTACCTGCATAAGGGGCGACTGTGGGATTTGGCAACTTTAAATACGAAGCAACCTTTTCTGCTAAAGCAGATTCACCAATACCCCAAAACTTTAAACTCCGACTGTAAATAATTTCTTTACCCCAACCTTGACTTTTGAGAAATGGCACAGCTGTTTCTTCCCACATCACATGCATTTCACTGGGAACACCGGGAAAGGTAAAAATCGTGATTTCAGGACGAGGTTGCCAAATGATGCCGGGTGCTGTTCCAGTGGGGTTGGGGAGAATTTCTGCACCTTGGGGAATCAAAGCCTGCTTGCGGTTACTTGGTGACATAACCCGATCGCGTTGGGCAAATTTCTGCGTTATGTCTTCGATGATGTCAGAACGTTCTACCAACGGGACTTTAAAAAAATCGGCGATGGTTTCGCAGGTGAGATCGTCTGGTGTGGGGCCGAGTCCACCAGTGAAAATGAGAATTTGCGCTCTGGAAATAGCAATTTCTATAACTTGCTTCAACCGTTCTGGATTATCCCCAACCACTGTTTGATAGTAGTGAGGAATACCTAGTTGCGCTAATTGTTGCGCCAAAAATTGAGCATTGCCGTTGAGGATATCTCCTAGCAATAGTTCAGTACCAACACAAATAATTTCTGCACTCATTGGAAGGAATAGTTAGGAGTTTGGAATTAGGAGTTAGGAGTTTGGAGTTAGACGTTAGGAGTTCAAAACTTAAAACTCATCACTCTTAACTCTTAACTCCTAACTATCATCTCAGGCTAATGCTGGTACAGGAATTTCCAGATGAGGATATAAGGGGAAGCGATCGCACAATGCCGCTACCCGTTGACGACAATCTTGGGTTACTACGTCGGAATCTGGAGAAAGTAAGCGATCGCTAATAATATTGGCAATCTCGGTAAATTCTGCTACTCCTAAGCCGCGCGTGGTCATTGCTGGCGAACCCAACCTCAGACCGCTGGTAACAAATGGCGACTGCGGATCGAAGGGAATAGTATTCTTATTAGCAGTAATATTCACGGTACTGACTAGCTGATCTGCCTGCTTACCAGTTAGACTTACAGAGCGTAAATCTACCAAGATTAAATGGTTGTCAGTGCCGTTAGATACTAACTTTAAACCACGGTTTTGCAGTTGTTCGGCCAAAGCACGAGCATTTTCAATCACTTGGGCAGAATAGGTTTTAAACTCAGGCTTGAGGGCTTCTCCAAAAGCTACTGCCTTGGCAGCAATAACGTGTTCCAATGGCCCGCCTTGGCTGCCAGGAAAGACAGACTTATCTAGCTTTTTACCTAGTTCTGCGTCGCCAGTCAAGATCAAACCACCTCTAGGGCCGCGTAGAGTCTTATGGGTAGTTGTTGTGACTACGTGACAGTGAGGAATGGGGTCCGGATGAAGACCAGTGGCAACTAAACCAGCAATGTGAGCAATATCGGCAAGTAAGTAAGCGCCGATTTCATCAGCAATACTACGGAATTTTTCAAAGTCAATTACACGTGGATAAGCCGAATAACCACAAATCAAGAGCTTAGGACGCTCCCTCAGCGCCAGCTCGCGAATTTGATCGTAGTCAAGTTGTTCTGTTTGTTGACTAACACCATAGTGGCTAACTTGGAACCATTTACCTGAAAAATTTACAGGGGAACCGTGGGTAAGATGTCCCCCATGAGACAAATCCATCCCCATAATTTTGTCTCCTGGTTCTAGGAGTGACAGGAACACTGCAAAATTGGCTTGTGCGCCAGAATGGGGTTGGACATTGGCATGAGCAGCCCCAAATATCTGTTTAGCACGGTCGATCGCTAGTTGCTCGATTTTATCGATAAACTCACAACCGCCATAGTAGCGTTTACCAGGTAATCCCTCAGCATATTTATTTGTCAGTACCGAACCTTGAGCCGCCAGTACAGCAGCAGAGGTAAAGTTTTCACTAGCAATCAATTCCAAGTGATCTTGCTGACGCTGTAGTTCGTCGTTGATTAACCCAGCGATCGCCGGATCGCTGGAAGAAAGAAAGTCTGAATTAGTCCTAGTCACTTGAATTATCCTTATGGAAATTTGTACAACGGCTGATTTTGCTTGGACGCAGCACCTAAATATACAGTCAAGAGCAATGGTTTTTGACTGCTGTACAGAGGCAATTACTTGTCTCCGTACTCTGGAGGTTTATTTGTGCCAACTTATTTATTATTAGACCCAAGCTCGATTAATGCATTAATTATCATAACGTTGCTTTTTGAAATCCTCACCTTGCTGCGTGTTGTGAGGTCGTTAGACAGTATTCTTTATGAACCTATGTTAAATAATGCTTAGTGCGTAGGCGTAGCCAGTCGGAGACATCGCTACTTTGTAGAATGATTCATGAACAACAAGAACCCCGACTTATTAAAGAAGTCGGGGTTCTGCGGGTTGCAATTCTCACAAATCAATAAATCAAATAGGATTCATATAGCGATTTTGATAGTAAGCCAAAATCTGGTTAACTCGTTGCCGATTTTCTAAGCTAGAGTTTGCTGTCCACGAGAGGCTCAAGCCAGCAATTTGACTTTGATTGTAATCAAACTGTTGGGATGACTGGGGAATTAAATCTACTTCCACCCCTTCGACTTGACGTAAATGAGCTGCTATTTCTCTATAAACAGCTAAAGGCAAACCAGCGAATTCAACTTTTTCCTTAGTCTCCATCTTTATGAAGCTCCCACATTAAACGTATTTTGGGGGGGCGTTGTCACTGAAATAGCATTGCCGCTAGCAGATGCAGCTGACGACGTTGATTTGACAGCCCCTTCCCCTACCATTTTGGCAACTTCAATACCATATTGTTCCAAAATCACGATGGGGTTGTAGCCCTGATTCATTTCAATACGTTTAATCAGTACGCCATTCGCTAATCGCTGTCCCGCTTGTACATACCGACTTGTCGGCTCATCCGGTACTTTGATAATTGCTTGTGGTTCTTTACTAATTAGAACTACACCAGTCACAACCACTGCCCTTGCTAACTCAGGCTGTGCTGGTGGTGGTAATACAGAGACTAAAGTGGGGTTGGGAACAACTTGAGGCAAAACTTTAGGCAACACTTTAGGCAACACTGAAGTCAAAGTAGGATTGACTTTTTTTGGTACAGAAGAAACGTTGTTTTTCTTTGGATTTAAAGCGATTCTGCGTGTTGGAAGTTTTCGTACTGCTAGTGATGCAGTAGGTAGCTTAGGCACCACGGGAACTGGTCTTCCAGATGTTTTAACCATTCCGGGAATAGTCTGCCCGAAAAGTTGTGCAAAAGGATCGCTTCGAGCTTTTGATACCACAAGTTCTCGTGTCCGCTCTGTGGCATTCGTGGATTGAATCAAGCTAACAGATGCAAGATTAACTTGTGAGACCTGTTTGGCTGGTATCACTGGATTCTTAAAGGATTGAGCCGCTGGTGGCGACTTTTTTGCTATTTTGGGAACTGGCACAGGATTGATGGCTTGTGGTGTATCTTCAGAAGCACATCCAGCGAGCGCCAAAGTTAGAATAGCTGCAATTGTAATTTTTGAAGTTATGCCCATGAGCCTTTCTCAAAAGCCATTGGAAAATTGAAAAGTGTAAATCAACATGCCTAAAATTTGGATCAAAGGCAAAGTATGTTCCCTTTATAACCTAATTTTTTACATTTTAAGGGTTATTTTTAGCACTGCATCCCCAGTATAACTGCGGTTTATTTTTTGCAGTCAATCTTCTGCCACACCCATAAGCTCTTTCATCAAATCCAGTCCTTTCTTGACTCGACGGGAAACCGTTACTACACTAATGCCCAAATGTTCTGCAACTTGTTTTTGAGTCAAATCTTGCAAAAACACACATTCCAACACATCGCGGGTGCGTTTTTCTAGTTGAACCAAAGCTTGTTGTAAGCGAAGTTGGTCTTCTTGTGCCAGTTGAAAGCTGCGATAGTGAGGATCTGGAACCAATTCTCCCAAGCAGGTAGAACCTTCTTCTCCATCTTGGATTGGCACATCAAGACTTAAAGGAGCACGATTGACCCATGCTAATTTAATTTCTTGCCATTCGTTTGGAGAAATTTCCAGTGCTGCTGCTAATTCCGAGTCGGTTGGTTGACGATTGTGTTTTTCACGCCAAGAACGTGATACTCCTATTGCTTGCTGTTGGAGCGCTAACCATTTCCGAGGAATTCGCACGGTGACACCTTTATCTCGGAGATAGTGTTGAATTTCACCCCGAATATAGGGAAGAGCGTAGGAACTAAAGGCATGTCCCTTGGAAATTTCAAATCTTTCAATAGCTCTGATTAAACCCAAACATCCAACTTGGAGCAAATCATCGTAGGTTTCATGACATTGATTTGTCCAATAGTGAGCTTCTTTTCTCACAAGTCCAAAATTGAGTTTTACCAGTTGATTGCGGATGTTTTCTGACGGAAATTGCTGATATTCTCGCAACAACTGCCAAATTTCATGCTTTAGTTCATTGGTGACTGTGGTAGGCATAGCACCGGGTTTATTGAGCAAATAAAGAATCAATTATTATTCGCTTTTTAAATTCAGCTGCGATCGCACGATATCAAATGAAATATTGCACTATATTTCATAGCAAATACTATGGTAGATAATAAAGACTTTCTCTTAAAATTCCATAGGTTACTTGACAATCGAGCAAAATTTAGATGGGCGAAATTATTATTTAGTTGGTTATTTATCTTTGGTATGACTTGTAGCTTTTTTAGAACCACATAGAAATAAAATATAAAATTAATCACTAAATATCAAACCGAGATTGTACTTAACTTGAGTTAATTAATGATGAAATTAATTTAGAGAAACTAAACAACAGTAGTCGAGCTTTGTTTCACAAGCAAAAGTTCGATTTACAGTAAAATTACGTGCTCATTCCACTGAAATTTATCCAATAGTTAAAAATTACTAATAATTTAAAAAAATCTTATGTATATTTACGCAAGCCAATAAAAAAAGGGCGTCTCACCCTTTTTTGTACTTAAGTCTATAGTGTTTTAATGAAAGGGAAAAGGTTAAAGGGATGAATCAAGTCACCCATAAGACTGAGGGATAAGAATTTTCCCAATCGCCAAGGCTATTTTGCCCCCAATTCTACTCAGATTTAACTTTTCCCCATTTTTTAAAAAATCTATCCACCCTCTTTAAAAAAGAAGGTAGATAGTTTAACTTTTGCGATCAAGTCTGGTACTTAGAGAATTGTCGTTTTGAGTGCCAGTCAGTTGCCTTAACTTTTGAAGATTTAGCCACGAGTCGATTCAACCCGTCCATAAAATAGACCGCGAATCTTGACTTCTTTAGGTTCACCAGCACCTAAATCTGTATCAGATGGCTGTTCGCTCTCGAAAGTGCCAGCAATTTCACCGCTAGAACCGTCTATTTTAGCGATTTGCAGAGAAATCTTGCCATTGAGATTTTCAGCACGCTTGACGTTAGTGCGGGTAAGTTGTTCATCATCTGCTTGGGCGGGGAGAGCTACAGCATTATCGTAGCCACTGACGACACCACGACCTTTAGGATCTAGGAAGGCAGCACCACGATAGGAAGGAACTTTAAAGCTGCCTTCAAAGTCCGTAGAGGTGTTAATACTGGTCAAGCTGGGTTGGCTTTGAGCAACCAAATTTTTGATAGTGAAGAGGAAAGGTACTCGCTCACCACCAGGAAGTTGCACAGTGATGGCTTGGAAGTCAAGACCATCAGTTTCCGTAAAGGTCAGGCTATTATCTGCATTAACTTTTAGATTACCTTGCACCTGGTCAATGGTGGAAGTGTATCTGGTCAACAATTTGCCGGCAACAAATTCTGCTTCTTGGCGTTTATTAGCAGGTTCTTCTTTGATGAAGAAGCTAGTTGGTTCCAAGCAAAGTTCTTTGATGGTATAAGACTGGCTAGAATCAATGGGAATGGAGCCACGGCGTGTTTCTCCTAGTTGGGGGCATTTGTTAGCCAAGCCAGTGCCGCGAATTTGATCGTAAGTGAGTACATCTCTACCACTACTGGTAGTAGGAGCATCACTACAAGCGGTTATTAGCCCCAGGCACAAAGCCAAGAATGCAACAATTAAAGCGCGATACCTCATGGTCAACCTCAATCTCAAAAATTAATATCTAAGTTGTAAAACTGCATCGAAGCTTTGATCTCTGATGAGAAGCCGCTACTCTGCGAAAAACTACCTTTGTTCGGACACGGCTTTGCTCTGATTAAAGAGAGTTGAAGCAAGTGTTCGGGTGTCTAGTTGTCAGACGCTGCTCAAACTTTTCTCTGCTAAACGTAGTTAAACGTGTCGCTCTCTTGAGCTTGGAGTGTAAACCCCAGACTAAGTAGAACACTGCATCCATTTTGGATGTGTGTTACTAGGGGAGCAAAAAACCAGCAGTTTTACTGTTGGTGGCATTTGTTTAAAGTTGGGCGAGTGTATGAGTAAGTCTCACACAGAGAAGCATAAATGCTTATGTCTCGAAAAGTACGAACAGGGGTGTCTGCTTCGCACTTTGCTCTTGCTTATCGCAAAAGCGTCGCCCAAGTCTTTTTGTATCATGTATGTGACGCCACTACATACAGCCCATTGTTGGATGGGTAAATCAGCCAGATCATACGATTTTTTTTAACTCAAAATCAAAGTTCTCAAAATCCAAGAAAGTCTCGTCTCGATCGCATCTAGCTTCTGTAAAGCCTATGCTAAAGGTTACTACGCTCTTTTTGGAGCGATCGCAATTGCTTTTGATAAAGATACAAATCTAGTTACATTCACCCCTAACCAGGGCAAATGAGGAGATGCAGTAACAGGGAGACAACTGACAAACTAGGGAAAATTAAAAATCTTCGGTAAATTTGAGTTGACCTCATTTATACGGAAAAGGTGGCATGAACGATCGCAAAAACATTGAATCAGAAAAGTTGTCTGGTAAACTGCAAGCGCTCGCAAGTGTGGTGTATGATGCCGCTACAGCTTGTGAAGGCGATACTGTAGCTCTTTTGGCTTTGTTGCGGCAATTAGAGCAATTACACCGAGAGATCCGGGATGGGATTTTTCAAGAGAGTTTGCCTGTTAACCGCCGCCAACTTTACTCATTGCTGAAAGATATTGAGTCTGAGGGAGGCTGGCCCTACATTGAGCGCATGAAGCTACAAGCCTTTTTAATAAATTTGCCACAAGAGGCTCCTGAAGAAAATAGCCATGAAGTTTTGGAGAGCGATCGCTCTATTGGCTGATTAGTTCGAAATTTATTTCTAGTTCTGAATCAATAACTTCGATTGCCTCACCAACCGCTAAACTAAGAGCGGTTGCTCATTGAGGCTTCAACCTAATTCGTAATTTGTAATTAAAAAGGGTTTGTCCGGATTATCCCATCACAAAGAAGGCGATCGCGCTCTTCAAGATTGCGGTTGTGCTTAAGGTAATCACCCACCCAATCGCAACCACGAACAAGCAGATCGTCAAGATTTAAATTCCACAGAATTATCGTGTTGTCAGTACTTGCTGATGCTAGTGTTTGACCATCTGGGCTAAAACTGACACTTAATACTCCAGCGCGATGTCCATTAAGACTTTTAATTAACTTGCCTTCAGGACTCCAGAGTTTCACTGTACTGTCCCAACTAGCGGCAGCGAGTAATTCACCATTGGGGCTGAAAGTCACGGCATTGACGCTATCGCTGTACCCTTTTAATAAGGTTTTTAATAACGTCCCATCTCGTCGCCACAGTTTTACGGTGTTATCCCAGCTAGCAGAAGCCAGTAACTCATCATCAGTTGGACTAAAGCTGATACCTGTCACCCTGCTGTCATGGGGTGAGAAAGTTTTTAACAATGTACCATCCTGTTGCCAAAGTTTAACAGTTTGGTCATCACTAGCAGAGGCTAAAACTTGACTATTATGGCTGAAGTTGACGCTATTTACCGAATCCTGATGCCCCACTAAAGTTTTGAGCAACTTGCCCTCACGGTTCCAAAGTTTCACTGTTTTATCTTTGCTAGCTGATGCCAAAAACTGACCATCAGGACTGAAATTCACGCTCATCACACTATTGCTATGCCCGTGGAGAGTCATGATTAAAGTACCGTCCAACCGCCAAAGTTTCACTGTTTTGTCAAAACTTCCTGAAGCCAGCATTTCACCTTTGGGGTCAAAACTGACACTAGTAACTTCATTTGTATGCCCCATTAAAGTTTTGTAAAGTCGGGTTTTAACTTCGCCATTACTGGTATATCGTTGCCAAAGTTTTACAGTGCGATCGCGACTACCAGAAGCTAGCATCCGGCCATCGGGACTCCAAGCAACGCTCAAAACTCGCTTCCGATGCCCTTGAAGAATAGACGGTGTTGGCGCATCTAAACTCCATAGTTTCACGCTTTTGTCGTAACTTCCTGAGGCTAGTAATTTGTTATTTGGACTGAAAGCTAAACTGACAACATAATCGCTGTGTCCTTTGAAGGTTTTGAGTAAAGTACCAGTAATACTCCAGAGGTTTATGGTTTTATCTTCACCTGCGGAAGCTAACTTTTTACTATCGGAACTAAAGCTCAAACTCCACACTGGCCTGCTATGCTGTCGTAAAGTTTTGTAAAGACGAAAGTCAAAACCGTCTTTAGTGCTGTCACTTTCCCTTTGCCAAAGTTTCACTGTCTTATCTAGACCAGTTGACGCCAACAATTTACCGTCTGGGCTGAAAACAGCTACAGTCACAGCTTTCTGATGTCCCTGCAAAGTTGTAACAAGGCTACCGTCGCGTCGCCAAATTTTTACTGTCTTGTCGTCGCTAGCTGAAGCGATGAATTGACCATCAGGACTAAAGTTTATCCAGTTAACCGACCCTCGATGTCCTCTCAGTATTTTTACTAAGCTACCGTCTTTACGCCAGAGTTTTACGGTTTTATCCTTACTGCCAGTAGCTAACAATTCGCCATCAGGACTGAAATTAACGCTATAAACCCAATCACCGTAACCTTTCAGGGTTTGATATGGCTTGGAGTCAAATTCACCTGTAATTGGGTTTTTGTGCCAGATTTGCACTGTTTTATCAAGGCTAGCCGACGCTAGGGTTTGACCATCAGGGCTGAAACTTACACAATTAACAGCATCAGTGTGACCTTTAAGGGTTTGGAGTAAGGTTCCATCAGGACGCCAAAGTTTCACCGTTTGATCTAGGCTACCTGATGCTAGCAACTGACCATCCGGGCTGAAAGTTACTCCCCAGACAACATCAGTGTGCCCTTCCAAGCGGTTAACCTCCGTTACCCCATAAACTGCTTGTTGCAAGGCTGTCACTACCCGCATTCGGGTATCTGGCTGCACCATCTCTGCTTGTTTAAGTCCTCTCCAAGCCCGCAAACCTTCTAATAGGGCATCAAATTCTTTATTAGAGGCAAACAAAGCTTCGCTAGCAGCAGCGATTCCACTAATTTTCAAGTTGGTTTCACTACGTTCGGCTCGTAGAGTTTGGCGGACTGCTGCTCTTTTTTGTAAGTCGGCTTGCCACCATAACGCTGCTATTGTTCCCCCCATAATTGCTAAGATTGCACCTGCTATCCGTGCTTCCCGCAGTCGTCGTTGCAATACCAAATTTAGTTGCTTTTGACTAAGTTGTTGGGCTGCTTCGGCTCTAGTTTTTTCAAGTTTGATTTTTTCTAACTCGGCAAGCATACCATAGTTGTTCTTTTGGCGAATTGGTTCAACTAAATAATCGTGAACCAACTGGTAGCGATCGCCTAACTCTTCTCTGACTCGCAATACCAAGCCTGAACCTACCAATATTTCTAAAATCAGTTCTCCAACTTTGTCAAAGCTTGATATCGTATCTCTATTATAATTATTAACTAATGCAGCTGCTAAATCAGCTTTAGTTTTTAAAGGTCGCGTTCCCTTTTCATCTGTTAATTCAAATAATAATTTCCAACTTAAATCTTCGTTCTCTTGACCGCAGTCTTTGATAACTTCCCCTAACCAGCGTTCCACTAATTTTGCCGAGCCACCACAAAGCTTATATTCTGCAAGTGTCGTAATGTTTTCTATTTGTAGTTGAGCACCGACTATTTGTAATTCAATTGGATGTACTTCGTCTAGTTCTCCTGTCAAATCCTGGACTAATCGGTTAATCAATTCCTCACTTAGTTCATAATGTGAACGTTGAGTCAGACTGTGAATTATAACTTTGGCATCTCGGCTAGAGAATTTTCCTAAATAGTAGCGAATATCCTTATCAAGAATATTTTTATTAATTACTCCTAAATCATAGAAGCCAGTACTATTTTTCTGACTTAAACGTTCAAACTCTAACAAATGATGTAAGTAATCTTCTCGTAGCGAAAGAATAATTTTTACATAAGAAACATTTAAACATTCACTAAAAAATTTATAGAATTCTATTCTTTGTGTAGGAGGATTACTAACGAAGAAAAATTCTTCAAACTGGTCTAATATGATAACTATTGTATAATTGCGCTCAGATGCTAGCCGAATTCTTTCTAGTATTATGGTGGGTGTAGAGTCAATATTAACCGATATTCCTGTGTATGCTAATGCTTGGTTGATACTGCTACTCAAGATTGTTATCCAATCAGTATAAACAGACAAAACAATCGGTATAGGAATGCGTTCACCGATAACTTTTCCCTTAAGTGCTGGGACTAAACCAGCTTTGAGAATTGAACTTTTTCCTACACCAGATGGCCCATAAATAACTGTAAGTTTGTAGTCAGCGCGGGCAATTCTTTCAATGAAGCGATTGACATCTTGTTGCCGTCCAGAAGCAGATATTTCTTGAGCAATTTCTTCAGGAATAAACGGTATTTTGTGAGGTTCTAGTACTGGGTTAATTCTAGGGCGTTGTGGCTGTAATTGACTTGCTCCGATAAAGGCACGAAAGCCATACTGATGTTCTATTTTAATTTTTTCTTGCTTCAGCTTAAAGGCTTCTGTATAGTTATGACACTCAAAAAAGTAAAGCGATCGCAGTTCCTCTAAAATCTCTAAGTAAAGTAATGGCTGATGTTGTAGCTCACAAACTACCCTCGCCCATTCCAAATTATTGATAGCTTCCTCGCACTCACCCAAATGCCGTTGTGTGCGTGCTAGCAACAGAAGATACCAACTTTCTTGTCGTCGTCTTTGCAAAGCGTCTCGCAAAGAAACTTGTGTTACTTCTTCGGAGATAGAAAGCGCTGTATTTGCTAATTCATGAGCCAGTACCCAATTCGATTCTGAAGCCGCTACATTTGCCAAAAAACCATAATTTTGAGCAACTTGTGCGGGAGTTCCATAAGTTTTATGTAGATGTAATGACTTTTGAGCTAATTCTTTTAAGTCATCCCAGGCTTGTAAACGTTGCAGCATTTCACAAGCAGGCAAAATGAATTTAGCAACTAAGTCTTCTCTTTCTACCTCCTCCAATAGCTCCAAGCATTGTTTAAACCACGACAGGGCATGTTCGCAATAGCTACTACTATTCTGGTATAAGTCTGCCATTCGGTGATAACAAAGCCCCAGGTGAAATAGTACTATTGCTTGCTTGAGTAAAGATGAGGGGGACATAGGTTGAGGATATGAGAGAGGTAAAGAAGAATTACTCTCCCACTCTGCTATTCTCCTCGCTTCCTGCTGCCATAATGCTAGGCTTCTTTGATAATTGGCTAAAGCACCATTAATTTGATCGTTAGCGTATTTATCTCGCCCCAACACAAATTCTAAACTAGCTTCTAATCCTGGTGTTAATTTAACGCCATACAAGCGTAGTAAATCATTACGCGCTGATTCTATTTCGTGGCGGTGTTGGGATTTTGGATCTAAATCTAAAAAGGCATTAGATAAAAACGTTTCAGCACCTGCTTCTAAAACTTTCTCAAATAAAGATTCTTCCTCTTGAGAGATCAAAGCAATTAAATCTGCTTTGGCCATTTCAAATTTAATAGTGGTTGCAGCCCAGCTTTTAAAATCAGGCGCTAATCTTGAAAGCAATGATGCTACTTCATCCTGTAGCCACAACACTACTGGAAATGGAAAAGTAGCAGCATAGATATCTCGTGCTTGGTTGATACCTGTAAGTAAGTTTTCGAGATCGGTAGTTGACTCAATACCGAAAATCATGACAGCAGACGGTAAAGAGTCTGTAAGGACGGCAGGATTATCTAAAGATAGTTCTGAGATTATTATGCTGTGTAAAGAAGTAGTTGATGGATTGAGAACGATTTCTCTGATATTAATTTCTTTGGTGTTCGAGCGAATATTCTCTAACATTTGCTCGCGTAATCGCCCATAGTTGCATCGAACTAAAATCAGAGCAAATTGACCTTCGGAAAGTGCGATCGCTCTAATCAATCTTTGTAAAGTATGCTGATTTTCTTTGGTGTAGACACGTAGCTGTTTGTCATTAGTCATTGGATATGGGGCTGGGCATTGGATATGGGGCATTGGGCATTGGATATGGGGCATTAGTCATTAGTTCACTAACAAATGACCAATGACTAATGACAATTGACTGTTACTTGTTTTGTTGCCAAGCTAAAACTTTTTCTGTTTCTGCCAAGGCTGGACTGATGCCAAACCACCGCCCCACAGGATCGCGATATTCAAACAGATACATGCTTCTTAGTAAGCTTTGATAGTCAGACTCACCTTTAACTCTCTGCTGCTGTACTACTTCAAACAATAATTCCCACTGGGACTCATCAATAGCTAATAGCAGATCGTCGCGGTAATCCTTAATCACGGCTTCTAAGCAGTCCCTAGAAAAAGGCGGATCTTGTCGTTGCAAGCAGCTATAAAGTAAACCTAATAAGTTACGAATGTGACCACCACTAACGCGACATAGACGATCCAAGGTTTCGGAGCGATCGAATAATTCTGTAATTAATGAAAGTCTGCTATTCAAAGGAACTTCTGGAAAAGCTCTAGCTAGAACTAACTGGCGCACTAGTGACATTCCTGGTTCGTAGTCACTGCCATCTCTTTGCCGCACCAATACCATCGGTAGTACTTTTGGTGCAATCCCTCCCCCCAGACGATTTTTCAGTGTCTCATACTCATTGGAGAAAATTAACGTTAGGGGAATTGTGTAAACTAGGTGGCATTTAAGTCGGCGTAACTGTTCGCCTCGGTCAATGAAGAGATATTCTGGTTGCGATCGCCCGGATGCTAAGGGACGCATATCTACTCGATCCAAATTATCTACAATCACTACCAGTCCTTTTTGACCCCTTAGCTTTAGCTGTTCAACAGCCTTTTCTAAAATCTCTTCGTTAATCGCCTGCAAAATACTATTGGTACGTGGTTCCAGATATTGCCTCAGTTGATTCCGCATCTGAGTGCTATCTTTGGTTTTCGCAGTAATTTTGGCAATACCCAAGGACAACTCTGCTTGTCCAGAAAGTTCTATGGGGCTTTGCAAAAAATCGCCTACTTCTTTAAACAAATTGGTAAAGTAACCAGGTTTGAGTTTGATGCTAATCCCTTCTAAACTGGCACTGACTTGACGGGCTACACTCAGCAAAATATCGCTGATATCAATATCTGCCATGTCTAAGTCTTGACTGGACTCAAAATAAACCACATGAAATCCTGCCAATTCTAGTTCTGTCTTAAGGCGCTGCAATTCCGTTGACTTACCACAGCCTATATGACCCGTAAATAACTGACAGGTTGGCTCGTCAGGAGAAATACGAATGATAGTTCGTTGCAATTCTTCGACAATCTTGCAACCACGTACATCAGCAAAATCTATGTAATACTGCCGATCTAGTACGTTACTTATATTTAGCGTGTAGCTAGGGTTACATGCTTTATAAAAACGTGACAAATTTAATGTCGTTTTCATGTATGTAGAGGTTTATGTAGATGCAGCTTAGTTTGGATTTTTTATACAATAAATCCCTATCTAGGATGTAGATAGAAGATTGACTCGCAAGGAGGTGGTAGTGTCTTGCAAAAGACAGCAGTTGTTGCCAGATTACTGTCAGTAATATGGTAGAGATTTAATTGACCCTAATAGCGAATGGCACTAAGATAATGCAAACCCATTATCTACAAAGCTTTGGGGTGTGGGGTGTAGGGTGTGGGGTATAGTGACGTTCGCGCCTGCGTTGCGTAGCCAAGAAATTTGTTTATGTTCGCACTTATTTTTACTTTTCTTGATTTTTTCCGAACTTACCTTTTATACCCTTACCTGGCAAGGATTTCATCTTTTACTGGTGCCGCTCAACCTGTCAGGTCTTAAGCATATCTGTCCTTTTTACAGCTGCTATTGAGGTTTTGACAATCTATCCCTTCTGTTTGACCTGCCACAAAATTAGATGGCTGAGGGATTAAGTAAAAAAAGCTACAAATTTTCATGGTTCTCAGTTTGGATAGCGGATGAGTGTGACTGGTATGAATTATAGCAAGGTATACAGAGATCCAGGAATACCTGTGTATCATTTCACATTCTATTTGTCAAGAAAGCAAAATTCCACATCTGTCAATTAATATTTTGTAATCTTTAAGGAAAAATCTTCAAAAATAACTTGTCAAAAAGACTACAGTCAGTTAAAAATGGACACCGGAAACTTTAATAGGACTAATTACTAGCGCCATAATCATTGTGTAGTTACTGTAAAGTGTTACTAAAAATAAAAAAAGTCTTGAGGAGAGCGGCTAAAAGATGCCAACAGTGTTTACTGAAATTAATAATGATACGAGCTTGTCAAGGAATTTAGATTGCAATCAAAAAGGGGTGTGAATGGCTGGCATAATATCAGTTTCCCGTACACATCTCGCCCAGCGTCGTCAGAAATTGCGTCGGCAGCGGCAGATGAGAATTATTCAAGCTATTTGGCGAACCTTTGCCATTACTGGTTTGGCAGGTGGATTGTTTTGGATGGCAGTCCAACCGATGTGGATGCTAAAGGCTCCCAAACAAATAGTGATGAAATCAGGTAATAAATTGCTGTCCGATCAAACAACTCAGTCATTGTTGGTGCTATCTTACCCTCAGTCTTTGTGGCGGATTGAACCGTCAGCGATCGCTAACTCTTTGAAGAAACAGCCAACTATTGCTCAAGCGATCGTCAGACGCCGCCTATTTCCTCCTGGATTAATCATTGAAATCCAAGAACGAGTACCTGTAGCGGTAACTCAAACACGTGGCAACAAAAAAGTAACAATCGGCTTGCTAGATGCAAGTGGGTCCTGGATGCCTTTAGAAAAATATACATCACTGAATCCTACTAGAAAATTACCCAATCTCAGAGTAATTGGCTTGCCAAATCAATACTGCCTTTACTGGAATCAACTCCATGAAGCTGTGAGCCAAAGTCCCGTGAAAGTTATAGAAATTGATTGCCAAAATCCAACAAATTTAATTTTGAAAACAGAATTAGGAAACGTGCATCTTGGTGTACCAGGTCCCCAATTGTCTGAACAATTTAAGGTACTCGCCCAAATGCGTCATTTAGCAACAAAATTTAATTCTGGTCAAATAGAGTATATCGATCTGAAAAATCCTGAACTTCCATTAGTACAGATGAACCAAAAAGATCAAAAATTAACTCCCAAAATTCCTAAAAACATCTAGCGTGTTTATTATTTTGATAGTTCCTAGTAAATTAAGAAGCTTTATGCTGATAAATATATTTATTATTTTCAGTTTTCCAGCAAATCGCGCGAAAATCGGCATTAACTTCTAATTAAAATGAGAAAATCAATCATAAAATCTCTATTGCGAGTAACAGACCCTCAATTGTTACCCTAACATCTAATAGTAGGGTGCAAAATGTCAGACAGTCTAATGATGGTCTATAGCGTATAAAACGCCTTCTGCCCATACATTCCTTGACTAAACCCACTGCAAAAAAGAGAACATTGCTTGAGCTTTTCATTCAGATTCCGACTCGCGAGCAGAGGTCACTGATGGAACGGTTTATGCCGGCATCCAAGTGCAGAAGCAAAAAGGCTCTGGCTTTGGTCTGTTGAGGACACTTCCAAAGACAGTTTACCGAAGTTTCAATCTGTAACGAAAAATGCCAGCCAAAATTGCGTAAGCATTGCTTCTGGGCAATAAGTTTGGACTGTTCTGTGCTGTAATTCCTATTAGGTGACGAAATCTCTTAGGAAATCTTGATTTGTTGGCCGCACTGGTGAGAGTTCTTGTAGGATAGACTATTGCTTCAACAAAGTGTCCATTGAGACCACCCAAACAACAAATTAATCAGGTATAGTCTGACAAGTAAATTCTTGCTTAGTTTAACTTAAGCATAAGTAAGTAGAAGGTAAATTTTGTGTCTAAAGCTGCAATTATTATGCCCAATGGTAAAACTTATTAACAATATTATTATTGAGACAGAGAAGATACGCTGTAGTGTGTCTTTACAAGTTATGCCCGCCGCTGAGAATAATCAAGAGATTAATGTCTGGTTGAAGTTATACAGGTCAGTTTTAGATAAATATAGGTATACTTCTCTAGAATTGGCTGTGCGATCGGCTGTGTTAAAAGCTCATCCCATAGCAAATTTTCGCACTGCCAATTCTGTTAGGCTTGGCAGTAGTGAAAACAATAAAGAACAACGCCATATTATTGTGGCATTGTCAAACTAAAGTTGACTCTGAGGTGAATAACACCTGAAAAAGTCGTTTATCTACCCTTTCACAAATCCAATGACACTTGATAATAACCAAGGACTTAACTATAAAAATTCCCAATCTACGGGACAGCCAGGGTTCTCTCTGGCAGTTAACTCGACCAATCCCTTTAATAACTCTGGGCTGAACTTCGGGCAAAATCACGATAATAAAAAAATTTCTCCAGAAAATAGCCGAATTGGTGAGATTGTTCCTGGTCGGGTCGCCAACATCAAAGTGATTGGTGTCGGTGGTGGTGGTGGCAATGCTGTTAACCGCATGATCGAGTCTGATGTCTCTGGCGTAGAGTTTTGGTCAATTAATACCGATGCCCAAGCTCTTACCTTAGCTGGCGCTCCAAGTCGATTGCAAATTGGGCAGAAGTTAACGAGGGGTTTAGGAGCAGGTGGTAATCCTGCTATTGGTCAAAAGGCAGCTGAGGAATCACGGGACGAAATTGCTACGGCTTTAGAGGGTGCAGATTTAGTATTTATCACTGCTGGTATGGGGGGTGGTACTGGGACGGGTGCAGCACCAATCGTGGCAGAAGTGGCCAAAGAAATGGGTGCCCTCACTGTTGGTGTAGTCACACGTCCATTTGTTTTTGAGGGACGCCGCCGCACTAGTCAAGCAGAACAAGGTATTGAAGGACTAAAAAGTAGAGTAGATACACTGATCATTATCCCCAACAACAAACTGCTGGAAGTGATCCCCGAACAAACGCCTGTGCAAGAGGCTTTTCGTTATGCAGATGATGTACTGCGGCAAGGGGTGCAAGGTATTTCTGATATCATCACGATCCCCGGTTTGGTAAACGTTGACTTTGCTGATGTCCGAGCAGTTATGGCAGATGCGGGATCGGCATTGATGGGAATTGGCGTTAGTTCTGGAAAATCTAGAGCCAGAGAAGCTGCGATCGCAGCTATTTCTTCACCATTACTAGAATGTTCTATTGAAGGCGCTAGAGGAGTTGTATTTAATATTACGGGTGGTACTGACCTGACTTTGCATGAAGTTAATGCAGCGGCAGAAGCAATCTATGAGGTAGTCGATCCCAACGCCAATATTATTTTTGGGGCTGTAATTGATGACAGGCTTCAAGGTGAGGTAAGAATTACTGTAATTGCCACTGGATTTACAGGTGAAGTGCAAGCTGCGGTACAACAAAGCGTGGCTAACGTTCGAGTAGCACCTAATACCTCGAAGCGTCCAACAACACAGCAACCGACAGTTAATCCCCCAACCTCAACTCCAAGTTCAACTCCAACACCAACTCCAATTCCAGAACCAAAGGAAAAACCTGGATTAGATATCCCTGATTTTCTGAGAAACCGACGTACACCAAGGAATTAAAAGATTTGGAATTTGGGATTTTAGATTAACTTAGTAGTCTCCGGTCAGGCTGAACGCTGTATAAAATCTGCTACTTCCACCAGGGTTTTACCAAGGGCAGGGATAAGCAATCTTTTGCCATACCCAATTTTGCCAATTGGTAAAAAAACTTGTCAAGGCTACTTTATAGAATGAATTTGGGCAGGAGTCTACTGGCTTGCATGTCCAGCTATGCTTTCAGAACAAAACAATAGGAATACCTGCCCAACTACGGATGCATCACCGATAGCGCAGTGTTAGCAAGTCTTTTCCCAAGGAAAGGCGCTAAAGGCGAATAGCACAGCGTTAGCGAGTCATTGAGCGTCACGAGCGTTACAGGCGATCGTAGACATGAATGCATCTACCCTTTGCGATCCACTAAACTCATATTCCCTATAAGTAAATATATTTACTTAAAACAAGTAGCGTAGGAAACAAACCCACGCAAGTGTCCAAAAGAAGTCTGTTTGCTGTGGAGTTAGAACATCAAACAAAAAAATAAATGTAAGTTATTTTTGGATTTTTAGTCTCTGTTCAATCCATTGAATAACCTGATGACCAAGGCGAGTACCATCTAGACGGTCAATCTCACGAATTCCGGTAGGACTAGTGACGTTAACTTCAGTTAGGTAGCCACCGATAACGTCAATACCCACAAAAATTAAGTCGTCTTGGCGTAAGCGTTCGGCTACTTGGGTACAAATTTCATATTCTCTTGGTGTAATTTCGGTTTGAGCGACTGTACCACCAGTTGCCATATTATTGCGAAAATCAGTTCCACTAGAGAGGCGATTGAGCGCACCAATTGGTTCACCATTGAGCAAGATAATTCGCTTATCTCCTTCTTTTGCCTCTGGTAAATAGGTTTGTACCATTACTGGTACTTTACCTTGGAGGGTACTAAGTTCAACAATAGAGTTAAAATTGCGATCGCCTGATTGCAAAAACAAAATTCCTTCGCCAGCTTTGTTACCTAACGGTTTGAGAACTGCTGCCCCCTTTGCTTCCACAAATTGTCGGATAAATTGCTTATCAGCACTGACAATCGTTTCAGGAATCGCCTTGGTAAACTGAAGGGCGTACATTTTTTCATTTGCCCCTCGGATGCCACTGGCACTGTTAATCACCAAGGTTTTATTTTGATCGATATAATCCAGAATGTAGGTGGCATAGAGGTAGGAATCATTGACAGGTGGATCTGTCCGCATAAAGACGGCGTCCATTGTCTCTAAAGAAGTTAAGGAGGAATCGCTTAACTTATACCAAAGATTCGCCGCTACCCAGCGTCCCTCTACCAACTGTACTGGTACAACTTCAACTCGCTGTAGAACAGCCAAAGCTTTGCCCTCCGCCACACTCAGCAGATTTGCTTGAGTCACCCAAACTTCGTGTCCCAGGATTTGCGCTGCTTCAATTAAGGCAACACTGGTATCATGACACGGGTCGAGTAGATGGATGGGATCAATGATAAAAGCCAGTTTCACCCTTTATACCTCAATCACCAAGAAATTAAATGGTTATTCAATTATTATCTCTTGATGCTCTCACCAATTGACGTACATATGTACTGCTGCTGAGTAGAATCTGGAGGGTAAAGTCTTGTGGACAGATTGGTTTTGTGAGTAAACCTGTAGATAAGGCAGCGTGTTATTTTTCTAGAATTGTAGCGACTACCGTGTAATTGCAGTGGTTTGTCGCGATCGCAATACCTTATGAACCTATACGCTATTGCTAGAAGTTAGTAGCTCATCGAGCTTGCCTTGACTATCTAAAGCGTGGATATCATCACAACCACCAATATGATCGTCATTGATGAAAATTTGCGGTAAAGAACGGCGTCCATTTGCTCTTTGAGCCATTTTATTTCTGGCTGCTTCATCCCCATCAATGCTGTATTCGATAAATTCAACACCCTTGTATTTCAGCAAACTTTTAGCACGAATGCAAAACGGGCAAGTCCTCCAAGTGTAAATTTCTACTTTTGCAGCCATGATATCCTCAACTTGATTTAATACTTTTTAATTTTAGAGCTTTGCCACTGACTGTGACTGCTTTATTCATTCATAACCTAATCTACAGAAGGCGCTGATGTAAGAAGGCAAAAATAAATAAAAGTAATGTTAAGTAATGTAAAAATATTGAGATTAATTTGTAGTGTATCTCTTTGGGAAAGCAAGCTACACGTAGCTTCTACAAACCTTGAATTATTTACGCAGCTTTATTTAAACTCCAAGGTTAAGCTAGCCAACTATTATGTAGATTATTTTTATTTTGTATCTGACCTAACCAGCTAATAATATTTCAGTTTCAATGCTAGCAATAGCAGTAATTATATTTAGATTGTTTCTGTCGCTCAAATTTTTTCGCTACTAAGCGTTAGTTAAAAAGCAGGAATTATTGAGGTGAGTTCTAGTTTAGTGTTTCTTACCTCTAACAAAAATGGGTCTAGAAGAGCACAAGCATTTCTAAACCCATATTTAAGCTTTCTCCTACTAAAACTCAGCAGTGTGGTTTAATTTTGGGAAATATTTTTTTTGTTTTTCTTCTTGAGTCTGAAAACACCCAAGGCAAATAATCCTAATGCTGCGGTTGTACTGGGTTCAGGTACTTTTTTCGGTTGAGGTGCAGGGGGTTGATAGTAAGGCGGTACTGATGGTGCTGGAGCAGGTGCAGGTGCTGGAGCAGGTGCAGGTGCGGGTGCTGGAGCAGGTGCGGGTGCTGGAGCAGGTGCTGGAGCAGGTGCGGGTGCTGGAGCAGGTGCAGGTGCTGGAGCAGGCGCAGGTGCGGGTGCTGGAGCAGGTGCTGGAGCAGGCGCAGGTGCTGGAGCAGGTGCGGGTGCAGGTGCTGGAGCAGGCGCGGGTGCAGGCGCGGGTGCAGGTGCTGGCGCAGGTGCAGGTGCAGGCGCGGGTGCAGGTGCTGGAGCAGGCGCGGGTGCAGGTGCTGGCGCAGGTGCAGGTGCAGGCGCTGTGGCAGGTTTTATACTAGTTTCGCTTAATGATGTACCGTACTGAAAACGGATGTTGCCAACCTTAGTGATGTCAAAGTCCGAGGTTAGCCCTGATAGCAGGAAAGTAGCTGAACCTTGAACAAAAGTTCCCGAACTCACGGCTGGATTTGCATCATTAGCGTAACCACTGATGATGCCGTAATTGAATTGCTGTCCACCGCCACCTTGGAAAATGCCTAAGCCAGCTGTACCCAGACCGTAGTGTTGGTCAATGCCAGGAAGTCCTCCAGTATTACTCGTGTTTGGCAATTTCCATTCCTTTAGAGCTAGAAGATCAACATTCTTTGTAGTGGTAGAGCCTGCGCTTGAGGTTACTATCGGGGCTAGAGCCGAAACCAGCGATAAGTTGTTTAGGGGAGAACCAGCATAGTCCCAGAAGACTGAGGTCAGAACATCAGAAGGATTTGAGATTCCTACAGAAGATTTGTTAGTCAGGGTCAGTGACAATAAACCATTATCTAGGTAATTAAAGAGGACTGACGCTGCCAGAGGATCATTAGATTTGTCGTAGGTATTGGTTCCTGTAGCTGAAAAACTTATAGAACCCAAACTCTTGGGTGCTGGCGCGGGTGCTGGAGCAGGTGCTGGAGCAGGTGCTGGCGCGGGTGCTGGTGCAGGTGCTGGAGCAGGTGCTGGCGCGGGTGCTGGTGCAGGTGCTGGAGCAGGTGCTGGCGCGGGTGCTGGTGCAGGTGTATTTTTGTTGCCGTTGCCGTTACCATTACCGTTACCGTTGCCAGCCTGTGCTTGGGGTAGTTGTGACCCTAAAGCTAAGGTGAATGATAATAGACCACAACTTATATAACCAATTACTTTTTTTGAATAAGCTTGAGACATGTAAATCAAACCTCTTTGTCTTAAACAAGATATGAAAAAGCTTCCTAATAATGATGTTTATACGAGCATCACAGACATCATTTTCTAATCTAAATTGACACATAAAAAATAGATTTAGTGCTGTTTTTTTATTAGCTTTATCAAAAATTTAATACCCGGTCAATAAATAGTTGATATTTAATTAAATATACCGAATAAGTATTTGTATTCTAAAAATATTTTTATTACGGTTACGTAATAATTCTAGTTTAAATTGGGAAATTAAATCTTTATTTAAAAATAATAAAGAAGTTACTTAATCAATATTGATAAACTATTTATAAGTCAATAAAAGATATTACTTAGAAAGCCGATTAGCTATGAGTTTGTAAGAAATTAGGGAAGGCGATCGCCTTCCCTAAAGTTAAATATTCATTATGATAGTGTACAGTGATTATACTGAATTTGCTTATCGACGCACCCAGCCATTGATAGTAAATCGACTATCTCCAAAAGCTTGAGAGGGACAACTCACAGGCAGTACTTCGTGCATATAACGGCTGAGGAAGAATACAATGCTGTTATTGCGAGGTTCGACTGTTTTGAATGTCTCAGCATTTATATATACGTTATTATCAATTTTGCTGTCGTAGATCAGCAACTCTCCACCAGAAAATGATTTTGGTTCTTGATAAAAGTAATAAACGTATGTTAGCTCTCTAGTAGCAGTATCTGGACTGCCATTGTCATTATGAAGTTTATAATAGTTACCATCATTATGTGCAGTTAGTTGGCTTTCAATTTGTGATACAGAAAATGATGGTAAGTTTAATTTGCTTATAATATCAGGAATCATTGCTTGAATTTTCTTTAATATCAGTTCGGAAAATTCAGGGAATGAGTAGACAACCATTGATTGGCGATAATTAATATCGTTGGTAGAAGTGTTGCTTGGCAAAAAATCCGACTCTTTTTTAAGGACGTATTTGAGTAAATTTTTGTGTTCTTCTGGTTTAAGAAAATTATCTATTTGTATATAATCAGAAGCCAAAATATAATCATTTTGAAACTGTACTTTCTCTGATTGCTGTACAAAGATTGGGGGTTCTGTAACCACACCTATAAGATGTTCGCTAGGAAAACATAAAACCGAGCGACCTTCATTGATGGGAATTTGGAATAAATTCTGTAACTCAGATTCTTGTTTGTAGGCGCGAGCCACAACTGTTGTTAAAAGGCTATGCAGTATAGGTGCATCTGATTTTAAATAAACGGTGTATTGATGTCCTCCAGTTAAAAGAAGCTGTACTTTGACATCTTTTGACTCAAATTGCTGTGAAGCTAATTGCATATACCTTTCTTTCTATAATGTTGATAAATGAGATAACTCTAAAAGTCATACTGAAAGGTTAATAGAGTACTTATAGCAGATTTCAAGTTGTGAGGCATATAGGAATCCGATTTGATTAATGAACATATTTGCGTAGGGAGGGAACTCTTAACTGGAAAAAAGGGATTTAGGAGTGTACTGAGTTTTTTCAGAAATCAAATATGAGTCCTATACAAGCTAAATCTGTTACCCAGATATAAAGCGTGTTTTACTTCTAAATTCTGCTGTATAAAATTAATTAAGAACAAATTAAATGTTTAAATCTTTATACGTAATTAGAATTTATTAAATGAACAAATTCAATTACTGTATCAGCTAGAAACATAAAAATACTATCAATCAATTGTTCTAGCACGTCTTTTATAATATTGTCATTCAGCAAATTCCACATAAACTGATAAAGCTTTAGTAAAGTAGAAATATCTATTATTTCAATAAAAAATGCCATAGTTACTATTAACTACGGCATTTTCAATTAGAAATTAAAAATTTATTTCAGTATTTACTGGGAATCAACGGCGTATTCAATGAGCTTGGCAAGGCGTTGACGTAGGGTTTCTAATCCCAAGCGCTGACTCGCAGAAATAAACACTGCCAAAGGAAATTCTTCTCTAGCTAGGGCTAGTGTCTCACTATTGGCTTGATCGATCTTATTAAAAATAACTAGCGCCGGGCCAGGAGTTATTGGCATTTGTGCCAAAATTTCTCTGACTGAGCGAATATGACGCAACCAAGCAGGATGAGACAAATCTACCAAATGTAGTAGGGCATCGGCTTCTGTGACTTCCTCTAAAGTGGCACGGAAGGCATCCATTAACGATGCAGGCAGTTCATGTATAAACCCTACTGTATCTGTAATCAGAATTTCCTGATGTTCATTGGTTTCGCCATAAGGAATCGCCAAACGGCGGGTAGTCGGATCGAGAGTAGCAAATAACTGGTCGGCTGTATAAACTTCTGCATTAGTGAGAGCATTCAGCAAAGTGGACTTGCCAGCGTTGGTATATCCAACTAAAGCAACTGAAGGAACTTCTCGATGCTGTCTTCGTTGCCGTAACCGTGAACGATGGGCTTGCAACTGGTTCACTTCTTTTTGCAGTCGGGAAATACGCTGCCCAATGGCACGGCGCTCAGTTTCCAGTTTGGTTTCACCAGGGCCACGAGTTCCAATACCACCACCCAATCGGGACATGGTGCGACCTCTACCAGCCAGTCGCGGTTGCATGTATTCTAACTGTGCTAGTTCTACTTGCAACTTCCCGGCACGAGATTGAGCGCGTTGGGCAAAGATATCCAAAATTACTTCGGTGCGGTCAACCACCCGGATACCAATTTGTATTTCTAAGTTGCGAACTTGGGAGGGTGAAAGGTCGCGGTCAAAGACAACGAGGTTGACTCCTAATGTTTGGGCAGTTAGGGCAATTTCTTGCACCTTACCTTCGCCAACTACTGTTTGGGGATGAACGCGCGATCGCTTTTGTTGTATTGTCTGTAATACATCTCCCCCAGCAGTATCAACTAAACGTGCTAATTCCACTAGGGTGTCTTGGAATTGTAGCGGAGTCATCTCACTGGTCATCAGCCCCACAATCAGCACGCGATCGTGGTCAGCATCTACTTCCTGGGCGATAAATTCGCGCTGGAATTCCGCTTCCAGATTTTCTACTAAGTCTACTAAATCCTGCTCTGCCAGATCGTCCAAATCCAGAGGTGGCGATATATTCCAACTTGGGCTTTGGATTTGGCTTTCCTCTACTTTGAGAGCCGCAGGACTAGTAATTAAGGTGCGAGACTCTTGGGGTGTCAGATGAGCTAGATAAGCTTCTTTGACATACCCAGTCGCCCCGCCGCCCCGCCGTGTAAATCCGGTTCCGGTAATATTTAGAACAACTAGGGCATCTAAACGTTGTAGTGCCATCGCCGTGAGCGCCGCTTCATTGGGTGGTTCTGGCTTGAGATGGGTAGCAATACAACGAATACCACTGAGTCGTTCTGCACCGTAACGGGGCAATTCCATCGGTGGTATTTGCGTTTGGCGTGGTGTGCCTACGCCGACGCGAATCACTTGTCCGCGACGGTTGATGTAGGCGCACACAGGCTGATTGACTTCTGTGCTAATTGCTGCCAAACGCTGGGAAAACTCAGGCGTGGTGATGCGATCGCCTGGTATGCGCTGGTGATACAGCCGCTGTAGTTGCTTCAGCTGGCTGGACTTCAGACCTTGGAGATTTCCAAAAATAGTTTCTATAGGCGTTTATGACCAGTGAAATGGCCCCCCGAATTCTTATAAGTCTATTTTACAACAGGGTTTAGGCTCCTATCTCTCTCCTTTGAGGGATGCATTGTGAATTAGTTCGCGGGCATATTGATTTGAGGTTATTTTGCTGGTGCTTGTCTGCACTTGAGCGATCGCTATTAATTTCAGTGAATATTTTCAGTAGAAGTGTGAAAGCGATCGCTACATTTAAATTGTATTTTTCTCAAAAATGATCTTTTTCAGTCGTTACTTTCAGGAGCATAATCAATACAGATAATTAAACCGTCTAGTAATTCTTGCATAACGGCTGTTGAAACTTTTCCTAACCACTGGACAAATCGCTCAGTTGTTACACTACGAACTTGCAAAACATTACCTGCTGAGTTGGAGTCTAAGCCATTTTCATTAGTTTGCTGGATAGGAATCATGAAAAGGCGATTTTGGAATTTAGATTGCCATGTTGCCACAGGAATAATAATTCGCATTGGTATAGAAATAAAGATATTAGAACTAATCACAACAGCAGGGCGAGTCTTCTGAATTTCTTGTCCTTTGGTTGGATCAAGTTGCACTAACCAAATCTCACCTTTTTTAGGATTAGTCATTCTCGGTTTCCCAGTCTTCACCATCCAGAACGGCAAACTCTGTTAATTCTGGGTCATTCAAAAAATCTTCGGATATAGCAGCGATAAAAGGTTCTAGTATTTTGTGACGTTCTGCTACAGGTAGTTTGGCAATTTTTCGGAGAGATAGTCGTTTTTGGTGTTGCAGATTTGATAAAATATTAGAATCTAAATCTTCAGTGTCTAACTGCTGGTAATTGACTGTTTTTTTTACAAGAAACTCAACAAAATCTAGGACTTCTTGTTGCTTGTCATTCGAGAGAATTCGCAGATTATCTAATACCGCTTTTTCAATATTAATTGTTTCTGACATTTGATTTCCTTTTTTCAAGATAGGTTAAATTTTTAATTTGTCATTCATCGGTATCCTTTTGAATTTAAGTCCTTATAAAACCTTTCATCTTTTAGTATTTAGCCATTCAAAAAGATGAAAGTCTTGATAAGCTTCGTCTGATTCTGGGGGTAAATCATCATCCCAATCACTTAAATTTGGGTTCATGAAAGTTTTGCTACAGCTTCTTGAAATTCTGGAATTCCTTGAATCAAAGGATGAATATCATACCAACGCTGCATCTCTCCCTCATCATCCAAATAGCGGTATTCTAAAAGACAGCGATTATACATTAAACTCCGATACAAGTCATCATTAATAATGCGCTTAGAACAAGACACTTCTGCTAACAGACACCATTGATGATTTTCCACAGCGCGGCGATAAGTATCTCTGGCTTGAGTAATTGCTCGTCGCACCGCTTTTTCTGAAACAGGTAACTCTTCAGTGCGTCCAATGGCATCTTGAGTTAACAATAGCAAATTCCTGACATGACCTCCACTCATCAAACAAAGTCTGTCTAAGATTTGAGGACTGTCGAAAATTTCCGTTTCTAGTGATAGTTCGGGTGCAATTTGCCGGACTCGCTTGTTAATTACTTCTTTAACTTTCTTGAGTCCTTCCTTGGAAACGTCTCCTTTGAGAGTGTTTACCATAATCATCGGCAAAATTTGGGGGTCGCCGTAGATATCTCTAAGGTCTGTTGCTCTGGTAGAATACACCATTGAAATGGGGACAGTGTAAATCAAATGGCAATCTAAAGCTTGGAGTTGTTCGCTACGGTCTAAAAAGACTTCTTCATAGTTGGTGCGTTCTCCGTCTTTGACTAACACCATTCGGTCTAAATTATCGACAATTACCGCCAGTTGAGTTTTACCCGTAGGTAAGTTCTTTTTTGCATCTACCAGGAACTCATTCAACACCTGAATTAAAGTGACGGTGTAAGGATCAATTTTTTGGCGAATCTTATAGCGTAATTCAGGAACAGCTCTTAAATTTGCGGTCAACTTGGCAAACTGAGCAAGTTGGGTTTCTACTTCTCTATTTTTACAAAAGAGAAACTGGGGTTAAAGTCTTTCGCCACTGTCTCACCGCTGTTTGTAATTCTTTCGACAACCAACTATCAAATTGCGGATAAACTGGTAAACGCGCCATCAACTCCCACCCCGCAGGTTGTAAAATTTCTCTTAATGCCTGTTCCTGAACATGAGGATAATCGGGATTCACCTCATCTTTTGGCCCTATTCCACCCAAATCTTGCGCACCAGCTTCGATACAAGAAAGTAACCATCGGTCATCTTTAACTAAATTCGGCGGAATTTGAATAGTAATATCTGGCGGTAAAATCTGACGCGCTTTAGCAATTACTTCTGGTAACTGATGGGGATCAAAAGGTGGTGCATCAAAGGTTTGCTGATGTCCTGGACTATGAGGTTGTAAAATAACTTCTTGAATGTGGTGATAACGTTGATGCAGTTGAGATATAGCTGTTAATGTTTCCCACCAATCATCTACAGTTTCCCCAATTCCCAACAGTAACCCAGTTGTAAAGGGAATCTGCAACTCTCCCGCCCATTGCAATTGCTGTAAACGAACTTCTGGTAATTTACTCGGTGCGTGTCGATGTACACTATTTAACAATGTTGGCGTTAACTGTTCCAACATCAGCCCCATCGAAACATTCACACGCTTGAGCTTTTGCATTTCTGCGAAACTCAGTGGTCCCGCATTCGTGTGTGGAAAAAACCCCATTGAAAGCGCTAATTCACATAAATCATAAATTCGCTCAAACCACGCCTGACGCTTTGGCGAATGAGGATGCACTTCACCGCTGAGTATGAGAATTTCACAGACTTTTTCGTTTTGAAGTGGTTTTAAAATATTGTCTGCATCTGAAAGACTCATCCAGGGACTTTTACCCGGTTCGCTGCGAAAGTTGCAGTAACTACAGCGATTAAAGCACTCGTAAGTGGGAACGATTGTATAAGCAGGGCTATAGGTGACAAGACGAGAATTATTAATTGGCATAAGCAGAATAAATTTGCTCTTAGTAGGCAGCCCCAGACTTATTTTAATAGCTGGAGACACTGACTACAAACCTTTAGTTATTCACGTCCAATTATTTACTAGATGAATAAGAACTATTTTGCTTTGTAAATTTCTGGTAACTGCCACCAAGCAACATGAGGATACTCGTGATGTTCTTGATGATAGCCGAAATGATAGCACGTGATAAATGACCACCAAATTGGACGGTTAATCGTTTGAGCACAATGAGGCTGAATATACCCTGCGATTGGCTCGCTATGTGGAAGGAAAGTACCAAAATAAAATAATTGGAATGAACTTAAAAGCGAAGGAAGCACCCAAAAAATTATTAGATTAATATGGGGTATATGAAAGATGCGATTAGCAAACTGATATATAAGAGTTAGAGCAATCATTTGTCCCCAACTCCAGTAACCTTTCATAAAATGGAAATACCAAGCAAAGAAGTTTTTGTGTTTACCATTATGAAAATCTGGGTCTACTTGAGTTGCTGGATTTTGGTGGTGTAACCAATGCTTTTTTAATAATTTTTTATATGGTAAAAGACCATAAAGAGATAGAGTTAATGTCCCAATAAAATGATTAATCTTGGTGTTTTGAGGAAACACTACCCCATGCATGGCATCATGAGATGTAATAAATAATCCCGTATATAAAAATGTTTGCCATAGTAAAACGGGCAATAACATCCAAAGTTTTAATTTGGAGATGTCAAGGGAAAGCAATAAACTCAGGCTAATGGTCCATGCGCTAACAATGACAATAGCAATGAAAAGTCCTTCAAAGTGAGATTCACTTTTCACTACTGAAGTCAATTTTGTTTGGTCGCTGGGTGGTTGTTCTAACTCGATCACACTTTTACTCCGCCTAGCATTCAGGTGAAAATTCCAAAAATAAAATATAGTCATTACAAAAACAACTAACTACTAGCCGAAAAACTGTGTTAGTGGTAAATGTTTTACACTGGACAATGCCAACAAACAAAAATATGTATAAATATTGAGATACTTTAATTATTATTACACAACTCGATGCTATTCTAAAAACCGTTTTCGGTTAAAAGGTTGGGTGATATGGATAAAGACACTGGTAAGATTAGTATTTCTTATAACCAGTACCTTGTATTTGATGCTTTCGGATAGAATCTAAGCCTGCAACAAAGACGCTCAATAATTAACGGGGAGTTTAAGAAATTAGGTGAAGTACGTCCCGCACGACGCTATAACCATTTATCCCTGTTCTGTCACTCTCCGAAAACATTTGCCATTTCTGAATTCTAGAGCTTTTCTCTACCAAGAGTGAACACGATTTTTTTCTAATAACAAATACAACACCCATTTTTTTCTAATAGGATAGCTTGTATTGATTGCCTGATGAGGCTTCTAGGGATTACTCTCCCGGAGAGTCACAAAAGCGGGTTATAGGAATCATATTTGATTTCTGAAAAAGACTACGAGATAATACGGAGGAAGAG
>NZ_JAVRCK010000088.1:0-39562 GCF_034530815.1 Nostoc sp. DedSLP03 | reverse complement strand
GAATCTGGGTTATTTGGTTAAAACTGAGGTCAAGCTGCCTCAGATTGGTTAAATTGGCGATCGCCTCTGGAATCTGGGTTATTTGGTTGTAACTGAGGATAAGCTGCCTCAGATTGGTTAAATTAGCGATCGCCTCTGGAATTTGGGTTATTTGGTTGTCATTGAGGTGAAGCTGCGTCAGATTGGTTAAATTAGCGATCGCCTCTGGAATCTGGGTTATTTGGTTAAAACTGAGGTCAAGCTGCCTCAGATTGGTTAAATTGGCGATCGCCTCTGGAATCTGGGTTATTTGGTTAAAACTGAGGTAAAGCTCGGTCAGATTGGTTAAATTGGCGATCGCCTCTGGAATCTGGGCTATTTGGTTGGAACTGAGGTCAAGCTCGGTCAGATTGGTTAAATTGGCGATCGCCTCTGGAATCTGGGTTATTTGGTTAAAACTGAGGTAAAGCTCGGTCAGATTGGTTAAATTGGCGATCGCCTCTGGAATCTGGGTTATTTGGTTGCCACTGAGGTAAAGCTCGGTCAGATTAGTTAAATTCGCGATCGCCTCTGGAATCTCGGTTATTTGGTTGTTACGGAGGTGAAGCTGCATCAGATTGGTTAAATTCGCGATCGCCTCTGGAATCTCGGTTATTTCGTTGTCACTGAGGTGAAGCTGCGTCAGATTGGTTAAATTCGCGATCGCCTCTGGAATCTCGGTTAGCTCTACTCGAATTAAGATAAGTTCCTCTAAATGTAGTATTTGCGTTACCACATCGGGAATGCTCTCTAAAGGATTTCCACTAATATCCAACTTACGCAAATTAGGCAAACCCAATAGTTCCAGAGGAAGCGTTTTTAAATTGTTGCCTGAAACCTTCTCGATATGGCGGTTTCTTACGAATTCATAACCTTTAACCTTCTTTCCCAAAATCAAAGACTCAAGCTGCTGCAACTTACCAATTTCTACAGGTAACTCAGTCAACTCTTGCCCCGACAAGTCTAACTCTCGCCAACCCTCAGCCACGGCGCGATCTATCAGTACCAATAACTCATCCTGCGTCATAATTCCAAGGAAAAGGGTGAGGAAAGAAGATTGATAAAGATGATCTTATACCAATTCGTAATTCGTAATTCGTAATTCGTAATTAAGAAAGTCCGAGCTAGTAAGGATTTGAGGGTTTGAATCTGTTGCTGGATTTTAGAGAATTAGTATTAACTAATTAAAGAAAAATGCTAAATTATCACTTGTTGGCGATGCCTGCGGTGGTCACTGAGCGCAGCCGAAGTGCGGGCTACGCCAACGCGCCTTGAGATGATAGGAAAAGCGATCGCTGTTTGAGATATTGCAGATTTAGGCGATCGCGCTGAGATTGATGGGAAAAAGCGATCTCAAAACATAATAGCTATCATTACCAATGCTCTATAACCAATCCATCCACATAATCAAAATCTGAATCATCGGTAACAAGCACCCAACCATGTTCTAGACAGTGCGCTGCAATCCAAACATCATTCATAGGAATTGGTCGCCCTTTGCGTTTCAAACCCAAACGAGTCTGAGCATAGATAACTGCCGTTCGCTTTTCCACAGGCACAACCGCACAAACTTCTATAAACTCCAAATATCGAGGAAGATTTTTCAACGGTCGAGTCGAGTTCTCAGCCCCAAATAGTAACTCTCCCACTACTACGACCGACAAAAATATTTCTGGTAACGCCAATACCCTTGAAACAACATCAGGATCGCCATTTAGAAAACGTACTGCAACAGAAGTATCTAACGCAATTTCACCACTCATTTAAATCAACCTGACGACAATCAGTTTGAATTGCTTTCTGTAAATCAGCCGCCTCATCATCACTCAAAATACCCGCAAATTTTGCTAGAGGATGATGACTACGCGTTGCCTGAACCCGATGCAAAAAATCTAACATTACTTTGACTAACTCATCTGGAAGCTCTGCAATTTCTTGGATAAGCTGCTCGCGGCTAGTCATATATTTGCCCTCTTTAGCAAAGTTTATCGTCAATATTATAACGAATAGAGATGTGGCGATCGCACATATCTAAATTTGGTTTCGGCGTTGCTGAATCAAGGGATGATTCTTGTGGGGTGGGCATCCTGCCCGCCCGGAAATACAAGGGACGGGCAAGATGCCCATCCCACAAAACTAGTAAAATCATCCCGCAATTATGCAACGCCTTGGTTTCTAGCTATCTCTGTGATTATACCTGCAATCAATTTTGGAGTTCGCAATTGTTGATTTGGAATTCGCAATTGTTAATTTGGAGTTCGCAATTGCTGATTTGGCGTACGCAATTGTTGATTTGGAGTTCGCAATTGTTGATTTGGCGATCGCAATTGCTGATTTGGCGTACGCAATTGTTGATTTGGAGTTCGCAATTGTTGATTTGGAGTTCGCAATTGCTGATTTGGCGTACGCAATTGTTGATTTGGCGTACGCATTTGCTGATTTGGCGATCGCATTTGTTATTTTTGAGTAAAGCAAACGCCTGCCTTACCAAGGGTACGGTGTATATACAAGTCTGAAATAGCCGATCAACCAGGGTTTTACCCCACCCTAACCCTCCCCTTGCAAAGGGGAGGGAACTAGATTTTCCGGTTTCCCCCCAATGCATCGGGGGGATTAAGGGGGGTAATTCAACATTAAGTTTTAACCATGATAACCGTACAGTTACTCTTGCGAGAAATATTCTCGGCAATATTTCCTTGAATCGCTTGTTGCAGTAGACTTTCACGGCTAGCCCCTAAGACAATCACATCACTGTTGTCAAGTTTTGCACAATTAAGAACAGCTTCAGAAACAGAATTGGCACGAACGGGAGTAGCCATCACTTTACCGCTAACTCGGCGTTGCAGAAAGCGAGCAGATTTATCTAATAATGTTGTGTCAGGAATCGAGTTAGTCGGCTGGAAAACTTGACATAGCTTGATTTCGGGTGATGTACTTAAAGAAGCCAGAGCCGGTAATAATTTAATTGCTTGGCTGGAGTTAGGGCCCCCTGCCATTGGTAACAACCAACGGTCAAAGGATCTTTTATCATCTAATTTAGCCAAGATAACATCACAACCTGCCTGTCGAATTATGGTATCCACCACTCGGCTAAAAACTCTACCAGGAGTTGATGTATTGCCTTTCCATCCCATCAGCACCAAGTCAATGTGTCGTTCTTTGACAGTCTCCAAAATTGCCCCAGCAACATTATGGGCAACTCGGATCTCGGTATGAACGGGAATCCGCCACTCTTCTCCTAACATTATTGCCCGTTGCAAAAGTTGAAGACTTTTGCTGATTTGCACTGGTGTTTCCGATGGGATGCGGCTAGACGAAACGATAATCACTTGTAGGCATTCTATTTCGTAATTACGATCTTTGGCGATCGCAACTGCCATGTCTAGTAAAGTCTCGGCTGTTTGAGGATGTGAAAGTGGTACTAACAACCTTCCTTTGCCTGTAGCCGGAGCGCGAGTTTGGTAAACCACATAAGAAGGTGCTGATTTACGTTCTATTTGTTCGCTATTACCACTCAGTCGCTCTGCTTCTACACGGATAATATCACTACGAGTAATAATTCCTATGAGCTTGCGATTTTCTGTAACGGGTAAGCAGCTGAGGTGATAACGATTGAGTATATGCAGTACATGAGCCAGTGTTGCTGTGGGATTTACTGTCACTGGCTCTGGTGTCATAATCTCGCCGATAGTTGTATCTTTGCCTGACTGTTGCGAAGCAATACTAACTAAATCTTCCTGAGTCACAATACCCACAACTTTACCTTTTTCTAAAACTGGGAAGTTGCGATGGTGAGAGTTGGAAAATGCCTGTACTGCTTCATCAGTACTCATTTGGCTAGAGAGAGTTTCCACACGCCGTTGCATCACATCTACGGCACTCAGTTGCGCCAGAAGCCCCTCTGTGCTTGGCTCCTTGGTGATGTGAATCCCTTTCCACTCTAGTAGAAGGTCGTAGAGCGATCGATGGTCAATTTTTTCTGCTACTAAATAGGCAACCACAGACGCAATCATGAGCGGTAGCACCAGATTGAAATCTGTTGTCATCTCAAATACAATGACAACTGCTGTAATTGGTACTTTGGAGACGGCACTAAAAAAAGCAGCCATGCCGACATGAGCATAGACTGTTGCAGCACTCATTCCCAGTAAACTGTGTTCCACAGCACCTACTAAGTAACCAAGGGCAGCTCCCAAGGCTAAGGTGGGAACTAGTAAACCCCCTGGCGCTCCAGAGCCGTAGGTAAAAATAATTAGGATAAACTGAACTAAAAGAGCGATCGCGGCAAATGACCAATTAGTATTACCCACCAGCAAAATTTCTCTCAGCCCAGCATGATCGCGAAAGGTATCAGGTAAAAAAGCGATCGCCGCACCAGTAACTAACCCAGCGATTCCAATTCGCCAGGATAAACTCAACCTTACCAGGCGGCGGTTAATTGCTAGACTCTCAAGAATACCTTTATTAAATAGAATACCTAGAAGTCCCGCCAGCACTCCTAAAATCAAGTAGAAAGGGATTTCCTGAGCAAAAAAAGTTGTATCGGGAAGACCTAAATTTAGATGATTCAGATCCAGGCTGTGACTACCATAGAGCCGGGAAATCACTGAAGCGATGAAAGAAGCCAAAATCGCAGTACCAAGAGTGATACCTGACACATCTTGGAGTAATTCTTCGACTACAAAAAGTACACCTGCGATCGGTGCATTAAAAGCCGCAGCTAACCCAGCCCCGGCTCCGGCGGCGATTAGTTGGCGACGATGCTCTGGTGAAGTCGGTGCCCAGTTACTAAGTTGATTTGCCAAGGCTGCCCCAATTTGGACAGTTGGCCCTTCTCGTCCTAAAGGCATTCCCGAACCCAACACTAATGTAGCGCCGATCAACTTGACCAAAGCAATCCGTAGATTTAATGGCATTGGCACGCGAGCCAATACGGCTTTGACTTCAGACATCCCACTACCTGATGCTTCCGGTGCGAAGCGCTCTACTAGCCAACCAGCTAAAAATCCCCCTGCTAGTCCAACACCTGGTAGCACCAAGTAGGCAGACCAATGGTAAGAAAGATGCACTCGCCATGCGCCTGCCCAATCCACTGCCTGTCCTAACAAAACTGCCGCTAACCCAGAAACCAGACCAATCAGGCAAGCTTCCACAAAAGCCAACCGCCTGGGTCGAAGCAACTGACGCCAAAGCCTCAACCAGAAAATTTTACCCTTGACTAACATATTTTTAGCGATCGCTTGTCATCTATGAAGGTATATAAATGTCTAAAATGTCTTACCGTTCACCCTATTCATAGCTTTTCGTAAAAAAATGAAATCAGAATGAAATTTTTCTATGCCTAAAGATAGATATGTGCAGTAGGGGGTACAGTTATTTATAATGTTTTATACCAAATTGACTATGAGTTTATTAATATCACAGATATTTCGCCAATCCGTGAGATGATTCAAAACTTAGTAAAGTCTTTGGGGTTGGCGTTAGGATTTACGCATAAAAATTGTCTAGAAAAATTGAGTGTAAATTTACTATTAACGCTGCCAATCATACATTAATCGTCCGTGGCGATCGCGCACAAGTTCCCATTCTCCATGACGATATCGTTGTCCGTGATAACGTATAGAGCGATAGCGTCGTCTATAATAATGTCGTCGATTCCACTGGCGTTGATAGTAATAGTTTCCAGTCCGATGCCGCCTATGATAACGTCGTCGAGTCCGTCGGTGAGCTAACAAAAACTCTTCACTTTGCTCTCCTACTAATTTTGTCTGTGCGTCAATACTTTGTTGATTGAGAACATTGTTGAGAGTGTTCTCTTTGGCTTCAGCTAAAGTAGGTGGATAAATGAAGGCTAATAACAGGAACGCAATGGAGGATAGCTTTTTGAAACGGTTCACGTCTTTGCTTTTCCTAAACTATTGGTAATAATTTTATTTAATACTTAAGTTTAGTAATTATATAGTTCAAAATTCACAAATTTGAGGAACGCAAATGTAATTGCAAGTACATATAGCAGTTCCCATTCAGATAAAGTACAATGTTGTATCGCTTAATATAGTTGCTTAAGCATTATTAGTAAAAATTTTGAGTTTTATAAGCAATGGCATACATTCCAAAGGATGCAGAGTGGTATATCGCTGAATTGGTAATCGAGTGTAACGTTGAGGGAAATCCACATAATGTTATTCATGTAAATATTGTTCTTGTCCGTGCTTCTTCATCAGAAGATGCTTTTGAGAAAGCCGAAGAACTTGGTTATCAGAGTAACGACACATATCTCAACCCCAAAAATCAAACTGTAACTTTTATTTATAGAGGCTTACGGCATCTCGATGTAATTCATGATGAATTAGAACATGGTGCTGAACTGATGTTTGAAGAAAAAATTGGTATATGTGAAAGCGAATTACAACAAATGCTGACTCCAAAATCTCAGCTAGCTATCTTTCGCCCGTTAAAACCAATAGATCCATCTAAGCCAGACTATACGAGTAAAGAAATTATGGATGAAGTCGCAAAAATGATGAGTGGCGATAGTGTTATTGAAAGACTTTAAATACTTCAGCCCAACAGTGCATTCGCTATTCTAAACCTTTATAGAGCTAAGGTCATAAATACGCTGTTAGAGGTTGTTTGAAAAGTGGTTGGCTGTGATTTTAGGCACTAACCGATCCCCCCTAGCCCACGCCAGTCGCTCATGGGGGAAACCCCCAAGACCGCGCTGGCTCCCCTTAAAAAGGGGGGAACCGGAATCAAAGTCCCCCTTTTTAAGGGGGATTTAGGGGGATTTAGGGGGATTTAGAACGTTTTGTTACCAAGAAGAAAACTTTTCAAACATCCTCTTAGGATCGTCAATAGACATCTTGCGAAATTTACTTTTGCAAGAGGTCGGAGACAGGTTAAAGGTTAAAAGGAAAATGGAAATTAATTCTATCCCTTTCCCCTTAACCCTTTCTCCTTTCCCGCACAAATGCCAAGAAGTCTAATGCTCTCCTTAGCCATAGTTAATTAGTTTTTTGCAGATTGCTAATTGTCAAAAATATTTCATCATCAGCAATCTGGCTATTATAATCAATGTTAATTTGAGTTGGATAACCAAGTGTTGGATCGTATTGTACAGTCAAGTTTGCTGCTTTACGAATCAGCGCATCCCTGATGATATCAAATAGTTTAGGAATTGTATTATATTGTTTGAACAATTCTGCCTCAGCTGGCTTTTGAGTTGCTTTATAAGTAATAGAACTTGTGACTCGATTACGTACTTTAATAATCACTGGTTCTGTGGCTTTAGGTAAACAATTGCAACTTCTAGTGAATTCATAGCGGTAATTAGAGATTTTTTGCCGTTTCCATAATCGGTAATTAATCTTAAATTGTTCTAAGTTTAAACTACTAGGCGCGGGGGTTGTGGCTACCTGTATAGCAGGAGGTTGAGATATTACAGGTGCACTAAAACCTAAAGATGCTACTAAAACAGCACTAATTGCAATTGGTAAGCGCATATAAATCCATTCTTAACTCCAACTGCTTACTTTAACGTAGCTTGAAGATGATTGCCAAAACATTGAAATTATTTGTGACACTCAAAGCTAGTAGTCTGCCAACCCAAAATTGCTATGTTTGGACTGGGAAAAGGGGAAAGGGAAAAGGGGAAAAAATTAAAACCTTTTCCCTTTACCCCTTACCCTTTACCCCGCCAAGGAAACTTGGCGAACTACTAGTATGGAATTTTCAGCTTCATTGGCGATCGCGGCTTGAAGGCTGCTTCCGGGGATAAACTATCGCCCATAGCGAAGATTATAAAGCTCGATCCCACAAAAGAATCAACCAAACATTTGATAGATGTCGTGTTAGTTTTACCTGCTTGCAATTCATCTTTTGTTAAGTCTTTCCTGCCGAACGCTCTGCTAACCACTGTGACGGTAATCCTCTGATTCCATTAAGATAGATTCAAGTTCTCAGGAGCAATATCTCCTGAACATGGGTTTAGAATTTTGAAAAAACCCTTTGTTCTTCACATCGGGTTATCAGCTGTATATGTTTTCTGAAGTTAAAAAATGTCTCATGTTAGCCGTACCTTTGGCAGCAGCACAACTGGCTCAATCTGCAACTGGTTTTGTCGATACGGTAATGATGGGCTGGTTGGGAAGTCAAACCATTGCATCTGGAGGTTTGGGAACTGTTATCTTTACTTTTTCTCTATTGATTTTTAGTGGTATCGTTTCTGCTGTCAGTCCGTTAGCTGCCCAAGCATACGGAGCCGGAAATAAAGAAAAAGTTGGCACAATTGTCCGGCTTGGACTAGGGATATCTCTGGTGCTAGGAATACCAATTACATTGCTGCTTTACAATGGAGGTGCTTTACTACTTTTACTAGGACAGGATGCTAACACAGTCGCACTAACAGAGATTTATTTAAGAGCGATCGCACTGGGTTTTATTCCTGGTTTGGGCTTTGCAGTACTTAAAAGTTTTCTTTCTGCTCTATTGCAACCGCAATTAATCATAGTGACAGTGGTCTTGGGTACTCTGTTCAACATTACAGCTAACTATGTGCTGATGTTTGGCAAACTGGGATTCCCGGCGCTGGGTTTAGCTGGTATCGGTTGGGCAAGCACGCTTTCACTTTGGAGTATGTTTATTACTTTGGCAGTTTATATATACAATCAGCCTCGCTTTGCAGTTTACGGTATTTTTCGACCTTCGTCTCAAGAAGCCTTTCCTCTAGAGCATCGCCGGATCGTTGGCGAGATTTTTCAAGTTGGATTGCCCATCGGAGGGCTGATTGCGGTCGAAGGCGGACTATTCACCGTTGTCACTTTGTTGATTGGACAATTGGGAACCAATGCCCTGGCTGCTCATCAAATTGCTTTACAAACAATTTCGATGTCATTCCAGATGGCAGTAGGCATTTCTCTAGCAACAACAGTTCGTGTTGGACAGTTAGCCGGACAGAATGACTTAGTTGGCACTCGTCTAGCTGGATATGTAGGCATTGCCATTGCAGCTTTAGCTATGGGTGTAGTAGCCCTTGCATTTTGGCTAGTACCAAAGTCGATTATTTCTCTTTATATTGACATCAACAATCAGAACAATGCAGATGTGGTTGCCCTCGCGGTGAAGTTGCTAGCAGTCGCGGCCATTTTTCAAATAGTTGACGGCGTGCAAGTTACTGCCGCAGGAGCATTACGCGGACTCAAAGACACCCGAATCCCAATGTTGATTGGCTTTTTTGCTTATTGGTGTGTTGGTTTATTCACTGGTTATACTTTTGGGATCTCGTTGGGGTCTGGAGCTATTGGTCTTTGGTGGGGATTGGCTATTGGTTTAGCCAGCGCTGCAATCATCCTAACTTGGCGGTTTAGCACCAGGAAAACTAATAACTATTGAAGAAGTCAGGAGTCAGAATTCAGGAGTCAGAATTCTGTTTTGATAAACAAGAGATGAAGCTAAAGACAAAAGTCCTCAAGCAACTAAATTATAGTGAATTAGGTTGAATGAAAAAACAAATCTCAGGTAACGGATTAACTAAATTTCAAGTACTGATTATGGCGATCGCATCTGGGGTGTGTGTTGCTAACGTTTATTATAATCAGCCAATTCTCAAAGATATTGCATCTTCTTTTCAAGTTAGCGAAAGTGAAGCGGGTAGCATATCTGTGCTTTCGCAAGTTGGTTACGGTTTTGGGCTTTTCTTTTTAATTCCCTTGGGCGATAAAATCAACAAAAAAACATTAATTCTTTCTTTACTTATATGTTTGTTTTGTTTGTTGATAGCCATGACGTTTTCACAGAATATCGTCCAAGTTTGGATATTGAGTATAGCAATTGGAATTACAACAGTCTCCGCTCAGGTTATTCTGCCCTTAGCGGCAAGTATAGATAGAGTAACTACAGGACAAACTGTAGGCAGTATTTTTACTGGTATATTGATTGGAGTTTTAGGAGCAAGGGTTTTTAGTGGATATATTGCTGAAAGCTTGAGTTGGCGTTATGTATATGGATTTTCAGGAGTAATGATTTTAATTGTTACTGTCTTACTAAAGATTTACTTACCTAATGTAAATAATGAATACACTGGGGATTATTTTGATTTATTAAAATCAACGCTTCAACAATTAAAACGCTTTTCCTTATTGAGAGAAGCGTCTTTAATTGGGGGATTAATGTTTGGTGTCTTTTGCTCATTTTGGACAACGTTGACTTTCCATTTAAGCGGAGCGCCTTTTAACTTCCAATCTGACACAATTGGGATGTATGGCTTTGTGGCGATCGCAGGTGCATTAATGGCACCAATTTTTGGTAAATTAGCCGATAGAGGTAATTCCCAACGTTCCTTAACTATTTCCGTATCTCTGGTGATTGCAAGTTTAGTAATTGCTAAAATTGCTTCTAGTTCAGCGCTGGCGATCGCTGTTGCTGTATTGTTACTAGATGTAGGCGTACAAGCAATTCAAGTCACTAATGTGGCAAGAATATATACTCTTGATGCTCAATCGAACAGTCGCATCAATACAGTGTACATGACTACCTATTTTATTGGTGGTGCTGTCGGTACTAGCATTGGTCTATTATGCTGGAATTTTGGGGGCTGGAATTTGGTGACTTGGCAGATGTTAGTTTTTACTTTGCTTGGATTTATTGTTATTGTCAGACCCAAAATCACTACAGCAAGCATAAATAATAAATAGACTTCTTTGGCATTTGTAGGGCAAAGGGTAAGGGGTAAAGGGGAAAGGGATGGAATTTCCTCTTACCCTTTAACATCAGTCCCTTTCCCCAACCGGAAAGCAAAAGTCACTTTTGCAAGAGACTCCATGAGTGGAACTTACAAGGAACAATAAAAATATCTCTTCCCCAGTTCCCAGTCCCCAGTTCCCAGTCCCCAGTCCCCAGTCCCAAGTCCCTATTTTTAAGGCAGGTCTAATTATCCCATCCTTTTGGTTAAGAAAGGTTGTGATTTTAGTCTACATAATCTGTTGGTATTTACGAATCAACAGTGTTATTTGAAGCTATTGGGCGGCTACCATCTATATCTATAGTATTTTTATCTTTAAATTTACTCTTAGCGATCGGACGTTGACCATCTATGTTAAGAACTTCCTCAACTTCAAAATCACTAGGGTCAATTGGACGCTCACCGTCTACAGGTAGCACCTCATGTTCTTCAAAATTACTCTTAGCGATCGGGCGTTGACCGTCTATATCAATTGTTTGATCGCTAAGATTTTTATCTTTTGCAATTGGGCGTTGACCATCTATATCAATTGTTTCCTCAATCTTAATGTTACTTGGATCGACTGGACGATGACCATCTACATTAATTGTTTTCGTTGACTTTTGAGTTTCATTAGATAGTGAATTTATCTTAGTTTCATCCACTTTTTTATCCCGTTTTAAATTCTTATTACTCTTTGTTTTGTTTTTGTTATCCATGTTTTTTATTTTTCTTCTACTAGGCTATCTATCTGCTATACATATCATTTTTAAAACTGTTTCTCTCTTTATCTAAAGAGACTAATTTGAGTAAATAGCAGGAAAATCTGTTTATATAATATGTAAGATACTGAAGTAGAATCAAAAAATCCTCTACCACAGTACAGAATATATCTCTGACTTGAGAGGGATTTTTCATCTTTTAAAAAATACTTAATTAAATTGCTGGAGGAATGTGAGATTTTCTATAACTGGCAGGAGGCATCTTTTAGTGTTTTTTTGTGCCTTGACGCGAACTTCTAAATATTTTTATGCAAGTCGTCTAGGTTCATTTTCATCCCAAATCAATGTCCGTGCTGTAACAACCAAGGAAACTTATTCTTATGGTGTAAATACAAAATAGATTTTAGTTGTTTTGATACTTCTAAGTAACAGTAAAAACCTTTGTATTCAATCAAATAATATTTTAAGTAGTTATAACAAATTATACATAAACTTTATAAAAATATTGACAAAGTATTTTTATTTTGCCAAAACGTTTATATCAACAATCAGCTATTAACAAGCATTACGTCATTTTCTAACTCAAGAGAGAATGCATACCGCATTTCCACTTAATTTTATACTGCTTAGTTTTATTTGCTAAGTATTATCTCTAAATTCATTCCTTTACCAATGAGACTGTATGAGCATTCGCTTTTTCCATATTCCTTTAAGGAAAATAATCCGCTTTTCTATGCTGGCTGTAGCTACGACTGTAGCACTTACAACCGTTGAACCTAGTCGCAGTAGTACTACATCTGGGTATCAATGGAATCAAGTCTCTATAGGAGGAGGAGGCTATGTTACCAATATTTATCTGCATCCTTTAGAGAAGAATTTAGCCTACATTAGAACCGATATAGGTGGCTTTTATCGTTGGAATTCGCTAGAGAAGAAATGGATTCCATTAATAGATCACTTTGGGTCTGATAAAAGTAACTACTATGGCGGAGAAGGATTAGCGCTTGACCCTAACAATCCAAATATTGTCTACATCGCAGCAGGCAAATATACTAAGGCTGGCTTAGGAACAATCTTCAAATCGACCAATAAAGGTCAAACCTGGAACAAACTAAACATAGATTTGCCAATGGGTGGCAACGAAACTAAGCGATGGACGGGGGAAAGGCTGGGAGTTAATCCATTTAATCCTAATATTATCTTCTTTGGTTCGCGTTTGGATGGGCTATGGAAGTCGGCGAATGCTGGTCAAACATGGAAAAAAGTAAGTTCTTTCTCTGGAAAACCTAATGCATCCATTGGTATTACAGGAATTTTGTTTAGCAAAAAGAATGCTGGCTTGGTTTATGCAAACGCCTATGGAGACGGAATATATAAGTCTACCGATACAGGTGTTACCTGGAGCAGAATAGCCGGAAGCCCATCAAAAGCAAATCGAATGGTGCTTAATAGCAATGGAGTGCTGTATGTAACGCACACTTCAGGAGTTAGCAAATATGCAAATGGGGCTTGGAGCAATATTACACCGACTAACATCAAAACTATTTCATTTAATGGGCTTTCTGTAGATCCCAATAACTCTAATCATGTTTTAGTTACTTATGACCAATACCATGAAAGTACTAACTACTCTAGAGTCTTTCAATCTACCGATGGTGGCGCTACATGGCAACAGAAAAGCCATTCATTGAATCCTCAAGTACCTTGGTGGCCAAACTGGTATTTTGCTTCTGCGGCCTCAGCGATTGAATTTGACCCAAATATTGCTGGCAAAATTTGGTTAACAGACTGGTATGGAACCTGGCAGACAGACAATATCAATGCTAACAAGCCTATGTGGTCTAACTATGAAAAAGGACATGAGGAAACAGTTGCTTTTGAACTCATTTCACCTCCAAAAGGCTCACTATTGTTAAGCGGTTTGGCTGATGTAGAAGGCTTTAACCACGGCCAGAAATTAGATACTTACCCATCTACTCAATTGGGTGGTAGTAACGGCCCTTGGTATCAAGAAACATACAGCATTGCCTACAGTGAAAAAGATCCCTTACGTATGGTACGCGTTGGCGGACATCGAGGATTCAATACCTTTACAGGAGGAACTTCCACAGATGGCGGACATACCTGGAAGAACTTTTCCTCATTTCCGCAAAACATTATGCCACTACGGGTAGCTATGTCTGCAAATAATCCAAGTTTGTTTGTAGCGATCGCCAGCGAGAAACAACCTATACGTACAACTAACGGTGGAGCTACTTGGAGTGGAGTATCAGGTTTACCCAACGGGCCCAAGGGGCCGTGGTACTGGGGTCAACCATTGGCGTCAGACAAAGTAAATGGCAATATTTTTTACTACTACAACGATGGCAAAGTCTACCGCAGTCAGGATGGAGGTGCATACTTCAGTCTTGTCAACTCAACACTTCCTAGCGAAGATTGGTCTATGCTCAAAACAGTTCCGGCGGTAAGTAACGAAGTTTGGATAAGTCTCAATTCAAATGGGCTTTATCGTTCAACAAACGGTGGTACGAAGTTTGACAAAATAGCTGGTGTGGAGAAAGCTTATTTATTTGCCTTTGGCAAACCACAAACAGGAAGTACAATTCCAGCACTATATTTATATGGCAAAATCATTGGTATGGGAAAAGGAATTTTCCGTTCTTTGGATCGAGGGCAAACATGGACAAACATCTCTAATCCTCTATATCCCATCGGCAATGTCCCGAACGTGATGGAAGCTAGCAGACAGCAATTTGGGCTAGTCTTCATTGGCACCGACGGTAAAGGAATCTACTATGGAAAACCAAATTAATCCAAATTAATGACGTTGCATTCCCTACAGAATTGTATGTCACTACCTGGGTATCGCTGTTGTCGCCAGAAGTTATAAGTTTAAGATAACGTAGACGCTTTGGCTTGCCGCAGACTACCGCAAAGGAAGAGAGATGAGAAGAGAAGAGTTTGATGTGGGTGAGTATGTCAATTTGATGGGGTTGTTGTTGGATTTAAAGATCGAAGATGAGTATCGTGATGGTGTGGTGGCAAATTTCGAGAGAATTAGGGCGATCGCTAATCTGGTAAATTCTTTCCCTTTACCAGAGGAAATTGAAGTTGCACCAGTTTTTGAACCATAATTGCTTCGAGAATAGCTATGTTGATGTTTTAGTGAAGCAAAAATTATTAGATCTCTTGCAAAAGTGCTTTTTGCACTCTTGTGGGAAAAGGGAAAAGGTTAAAGGGGAAAGGGAAAATAACAAACCTTTCCCCCTTTTCCCGACTTTTGCCAAGAAGTCTATTGCTGACTGCTATTACTCAAAAAGCTAAAGGCGCTATCTCTTAATATTTCAGCATGAATTTTGATTCAGCCGATGGCATAACAATATCAACTGCTGTACGCGAAGGTAAAACCAGCGCTGTGGAGGTTACGAAAGCTGCGTTAGCACGAATAGCAACGCACAATCATTTATTCAACTGTTTTACCACTATAACTGCTGAGACAGCTTTAACAGATGCAGCACTGATTGACAGGGAAATTGCTCAAGGTAATCATCCTGGAGTGCTTGCTGGTGTGCCTTTTGCGGTGAAAAATCTCTTCGATATCGCTGGTTTTACGACTCTAGCAGGATCGAAAATCAATGCAGTAAACCCAGAAGCTATTCAAGATGCAACCGCAGTAGCGAAGTTGAAGCAAGCGGGTGCTGTTTTGCTTGGTGCTTTGAATATGGATGAGTACGCTTATGGGTTTGTAACAGAAAACTCCCATTACGGTGCTACTCACAACCCTCATGATTTACAGCGAGTTGCTGGTGGTTCATCGGGTGGTTCGGCGGCGGCGGTTGCAGCGGGGTTAGTACCGCTGACATTAGGTTCTGATACTAATGGTTCAATTCGCGTTCCGGCAGCGTTGTGTGGTGTTTTTGGTTTCAAGCCAACTTATGGAAGATTATCTCGTGCTGGGGTAGCTTTATTTTCTAGCAGTTTTGACCACATTGGCCCTTTTGGGCGTTCGGTGCAGGATATCGCTACGGTGTTTGATGTGCTTCAAGGAAAAGACGATCGCGATCCCATTTGTACAAAGCGTCTACCTGAATTATGTTTACCGCAACTCAAACAAGATATTTCCGATATTAGAATTGCGATCGCAGGTGATTATTTTACCAAAGGTGCAGAACCGGCAGCTTTAGCAGCAGTGCAAAAAGTAGCTGATGCAATAGAAGTCACTAAGTACGTAATCATACCAGAAGCACACCGCGCCCGTGCAGCAGCCTTTGTAATCACAGCTAGCGAGGGTGCAAATCTGCATTTGGAAAAATTGCGATTGCATCCTGAAGATTTTGATATGGCTACACGCGATCGCTTTTTAGCTGGGGCATTAATTCCTAGTAGCTGGTATCTCCAAGCACAACGGTTTAGAAGATGGTATCGCGATCGCGTTCGGGAAGTTTTTCAAAATGTCGATGTAATTCTTGCCCCAACTACACCAATTTCTGCACCATTAATTGGTCAACAAACCATAATTTTGGATGGCGAAGAAATTCTTGTCCGTCCTCATTTAGGGCTATTTACTCAACCATTATCTTTTATTGGTTTACCCGTTTTATCAGTACCAATTCAATGCCAAAATACATTACCTTTAGGTGTGCAATTGATTGCAGCACCATATAATGAAGCGTTAATTTTACGGGTTGCGGCTGCGTTAGAGGCAAAGGGTGTAATTTCAGCACCAGTAATTTTAAACGCTCTTAACTCAGAAGCTGTTTGAAAAATCTAATTGATTACACAAAGACGCGATAAATTGCCATCCCCAAAAAGACTTAGGATCGGACATCCTTTAACTTAATTGATTGCGAAACTTACTAAGACTAATAGTTAATAACACAATCGCAATACTAAGCAATGCCAGAATGTGCATCCATAACACATCTAAACCAACCCCTTTAAGTAAAATTCCTCGAACAATGGCAATGTAATGACGTAAGGGATTTAGTAAAGATAAGACTTGAAAAAAGGGGGGCATGGCTTCAATAGGGGCAAGCACCCCAGAAGTCTGCAATATCGGCATATTGACGAAAAATGACATCAATACCACCTGTTGTTGCGAACTGGAAAACATCGCCAACATAATACCTATACTGATCCCAACCAGCAGATAGATAATTGACAGCCCAAAAAATAGTAGAAAATTTCCACGCAACGGTAAACCAAAGACCAGTCGTCCTAAAGTCAAAGCTAGCAAAATATCTCCCATGAGCAAAAATGCTAAAGGCAAAATTTTGGAAAGCAAAATTTCCCAGTTTGCGGCTGGTGTCATAAGTAATTGCTCCAAAGTTCCGCTATCTTTCTCTCGTACAACAACGACTGATGAAACTAGTGTTCCAACAAGCGTTAACACTAAACCCATGACTCCCGGCACAAAATACCAGCTACTTATTAGTCCTGGATTATACAAAAACACCACTTGGAATGATATCGGAAAATTCAGTTGGGTTTGCCCAAAGTTACGATTATAATTTTGAATAATCTGAGTCATGTAGCCACTGGCAATACCTGCTGCGTTTGCATCCACTCCATCAATAAATACTTGAATCTCAGCTTCTTTTGTTGCTAGCTTTCTAGGAAATTCTGGTGGAATAATCACCCCTAAATTGAGTTTACCTTCTTCTACTTGACGGCTCAAATCTTTTTCACTTGTTGGTACAGATTCGATGCTAAAAATACTATTAGAGGTCATTGCATTAACAAGTTCGCGACTAGCACTTACATTCGCATAATCAATGACACCCAATTTCAAATTATGTACATCGGGATTAAGTGCAAATCCATAAAGTAATAATTGCATCGTTGGTGGTACAATCAGCAGAATAATTAACTGCTTATCTCGCAAAATTTGATTTATTTCTTTGCGAAGTAATGCCCAAAACGAACTATTAAATAGTCGTGGAAAAAACATATTAATTAGTAGCTGCAACATCTGATAATAATACAGTTTAATAAGGTAATTGCATCTTACCTAAAGCACGACGCGTTATATTAAAAAACACCAAACCAAAAACAATTAGTACCACTATATCAAACCAAACTCCTGCCCATCCACTACCTCTAACAAATGAATCACGAGTGATATCTATAAAATAGCGGGCGGGAATTATGTTAGGCATAAGTGACAGGGGAAAAGGAATGTTGCTAATAGGATAAATAAAACCAGATAGTAATAAAGAGGTAACAAAACCGATCACAGAGACACTTTGGACAGCAGCATTTTGGTTACTGCTTCGTACCCCAAATAGCAAACCAAATAAAACACTGTCTGTAAGAAAAAGGACAGTTCCTATTAACAAGGTGATAAAATCGCCTACTAAGCTAACCTGGAAGATTAGCGAACCTAGACTCATGACTACGAATGCTTGAAGGGTAGCTATCAGCAGGTAAGCCAGTCCTTTACCAAGTAACAGTTCAGTTGCACTTATACTAGAAACGTAAAGTTGTAAGATAGTGCCTTTCTCCTTTTCTCTCACCATTGAGATCGCTGTCAGTAAAGACGGAAAAATCCATAAAACCACAGCGTAGACTCCCGGTACAATATACAGAGACTCTAACCGACCGGGGTTAAACCATAAACGAATTCGAGGTGTGACGCTGTTATTAGATGTTATCAGTCCTTGCTCCTGCATAAAAAAATTCGTCACTCTCTGAATGCTATTTTTTATCACACGAGCATTATTGACATCTGTACCATCAATCAGTACTTGCAGCGTAGTATTTTTACCAGCTTGCACATCTCGGCTGAATTGAGGAGGGATAATGACTGCTGCCTTGGCAATGCCACGGTCGATAGCATCCCGCACCGGATCGTTTCCCGACCATTGGGTGGGCATAAACTGATTGGTGGCGTATAGTCGCTCAATATAGCTATTGCTAATGTTTGTGCGGTTAAAATCTTGCACGATTAAGGGAATATTTTTACTTTCTAACCGGATTGCAAACCCAAAAATGAGTAACGTTATAAATGGCAGTATAAATGCTAACGCTAATGTCAGGCGATCGCGCTGAAACTGCACTAGTTCTTTGGTAAACTGAGCAAAAATCCGTTTCATAAATATAAAAAATATCAAAAAATTCTAGTTTTGCGATCGTTGTACTATACCAATGAAAGCGTCTTCTAGAAATGGATTCCCATCTTGCCACAAGCTTTAAACTAAAGTTTATACCCATAGAGGCGCGAAATTATCCCTAACTAAGACAACACGATATGTGTTGTCACCAAAGCTAAGATAAATACAAAATCAACTGCCGAACCAACTAGAGAACCAAAAAACTTTGTCGGTAAAGCATTGCCAAACAACATTACCACTGTTCCCACAAACATCCAAGGCCATTGGATTTCACGCCAAATGTAGAATCCTGCCACACCAACTAACAAAGCGATTAAAATTGTCAAAATTGGCGCTTGACTTTTTTTAGGTTTATATCGCAGACTGCCAGCAAAAGTTATTGGTGCTAGTTCCAAGTGCTTAAGATTACTAAACAATCCCAATCCAATCAAACCAAATGTAATTGTCCAGCAACCAGAGAACAAAATCGGTTTACTTGCCCAGAATACACCAGCAGCACTAGCTAGTCTAATGGCTACTACCACCAACAATGGAATCAATAAATCATGTAATAAGAAGCGCAGACGATTAAGGAATTTTAGGAAACTACCCTCATTAATTAAACGACCTAGCGAAATAATCAGATTGTCATAGGTCATTCCAGCTACCACTAACAGCAGCAACAATATGTTGGCATGGTGTGAGTGTTGCCATAAACTTATGCTCCATGTAGCTAAGAGCAAATTAGCTACCGTATAGAGTGGATATAAGATAGCCCCCATAATTTAATTCCTAGTATTTTTAGAGAACGAAAGTTTAGATTACAAAGTTAACTTTTATATATTATTGTGAGGTTCAGCTAATCAACTGAAGTTTTTAAGAAATTAGGTATGAGCTAATGATTACCCTTTTGGAAAAGCAATGTTTTATACTTTATCATCACTCGATTTGAAATAGTGTAAAGAAATAATTCGTTTTTGATTTTTAAAAAACTCTGTAAAAAATTAATTCAAATGTTGAATTAGCATCAAAAAATAAGATTAAATACAATTGATTTAACCTCAAACCCTGAGCTTTTCGTCTAAGAGTATGTTTGATGTATCAAATATTTTTTACCCCACCCTAACCCTCCCCTTATAAAGGAGAGGGAACAACTTTTTTCTGTTTCCCCCTTTATAAGGAGGGAACAATTTTTTTCTGTTTCCCCCCTTTACAAGAGGGGATTAAGAGGGGGGTAATAATAATGATTTTAATCACACCATACTACTTTTCAAACATCGTCTAAAAACGTGCTTTTTCAGATCAAGGTGAAAATAGCACAAGATATAAATCAGGCTATGGCAAACACATCTAAATAAATGTTAGTTCGATGAACCTCTCCCCAACCCCTCTTTGACGCAAAGAGAGGCAGAAATATTCTTTGTTTCCAATGAAAAAATCATGGTTTCAAAGCCTCTGGAAGAGTGGGCGTAAGGAATAGAAGCAGGGTTTTTTAGAACCGTCAAATTTACGTTAAATAAAATTTCAAAGCCTTGACTGAAATGAATATATACTTGCATCGCACTATTAGCGACATTACAAGCACGACGTTAAAAAATGAAGGGCTAGAGTCAAATTTTAACTCCAGCCCTAAAAATGCAGCTTTAGGTAATGCCTAAAGCATTGAGTTATCTAAAAGGGTGAAGTAAATCCCTGGGTGGATGTTCCAAAATTTACGAAGAAATTCCCTACTGTACCATTAAGGTTACTGAAACTGTTTGTACTGACACCCGTCGATCCACCAGCAGAAAAACCTATGCCGACTCCTGAAGTCGATCCAGTAGCTTGAATACCAGGTGTCGCAGGTGGTGTAACTCCACCATGAACAGTCTCCAAATCTGTAGCTGATACTTCTTCAAGCAAGCTAGATAATTCAGCGATTTTGATATTAGCCATAATTTCCTCTTTGAGTTTTCTTGGTAATACGTTGACGTATCTTATTTACAATCCTTCTAAAATTTCCCTTGATGATTTTTAAGAAGGGAAAGACTGTGAGAAACCACCAGCGTTAGCAAAAGCAGAGATAAATGGCGATCCGGCCCCTGCATTTAATCCAGCTTGTGATGTAGTAGCGTTTTGAATCCTTCCCGGGCCAATAGTTACACCTGTGACAAGAGCAGAACCAGTTGTAACAAATTGGAACCCATCGCCTCCATTAACTAACCGTAAATCGGCATCAGAAAGTTTCTCAAATTGGCTTTCTGGCTGCAATTCAGATATTTTTATCTTAGCCATAGATTCTATCTATTCCAAAAAGATTAATTGAAATTTGAACTGCGTTTGTTCAACAAAATAACTATAAACAATTCAGAGAATTTTGCAACACTTTTTTGCTTAAGTTTTGTAAATTTGCCTTGGATCTTTTTACTAAAAAATAACAATTTAGATGGAGTATAACGCCACTAAAATTGTTGTTTTAGTTTTTAATTATCAAAATAATTAATATGCAAATAAGAACTGGGTTGATAATTCACTTTTAAAGGAATTATCTTGAACACCAGCTCTTTCTACATCATGATTTATCGAAACATAATTCAGGAGTCAGAATGCAAGAAGGGTATTCTGACCGAAAAAGCGGATAGCGCAGCCTACAGCATAGCAACTCTTAGAAACACTACGCGTAGCTTGCTTTTTTGCAAGAATACGCTTAGAGCGAATCCGCGAACGTCTCAATAAGCGGGTTTAAGACTCCCACAAAATTGTAAATTTAGTAGTCTTCCCTACGGGACACTACGCCAACAATTAGTTGCGGGTCTGAACCCCCAAATGAATTAATTATGACTTCTGAATTCTTATTCAACTAAAAGTGCTTAGAGCAAAAGCAAACACTTAAAGTCAAAGTGCCAAACAAGCGAATTGTTATTTTATTTGACTTATAGAGTTGGCTCGACTTTATCCATTTTTTAGCAAAGCGAATATTATCCCTGAAATCTTTGTGCAAAAGTAGTTTTACTTTTTTAACTTCATCGGTAATCTGTGATGTTGAAAAAGTATTTGCCAAAAAGCCAGGGTTTTTGCTGGATAAAGAAAACCGGGTTTTTAATTTTGGATTAAGTCGAGTTTAGAGTATGTTTGAATTTGCAAACATACTCTAACGCTCAGAGTACTTCCGTTAAATTCTATTGGGAAACTTGAAAAAAGGTTTTTGAGGCTAACGTCGCGTTATTTTTTCTTGATTGGTCTTACTGTTGCTTGAATTAAAGTTCCACCCGTTACTGTTTTATTACCGAAAGCGTCTGCTGTTATTGCAGCAGAACTAATAGTACTAGCGTCTATCTTAGCTCCTGTGTCGTCGTAAACAGCTATCGTTCCACTTGTCAATAGTAAAATCGTAGTACCAGCGCCTCCAACTAAGTTTTTGACTTCCTCATCATATAGAGATTTTAAATAACTCTGCTGGCAGTCTAAATCACGAATTTTAAGCATACTTCTCCCTTGTTAACTTCCTGTTTACCTCTGATTAACTTCCTATTTAGGATTATTGTCTGAGGACAATCTACCGATTGCTTTTTCGCGCCACAAAAAAGAATAGCACTATTAGAAATTAATAAATAGTAGTTTTACATAAATTTTTTGCATATCATCCATAAAAAAGCTCGCTCTGTCAAGCTATTTACCTCATTTTGTCTTTAGAGGTTGTTTGAAAAGTATTTTGCTGTGACTGATTTTAGGTACTTTCAGATCCTCTGTATCTTAGTCATAGAGACGTTTTAGCTCACATTTGTAAGAAGTTTATCAATATGATAGTAGAGAAATCATTAAGAAGTTGCAATGGAAGCATTACTACTTCTGCGGAGAATATTTAGTCGCTTTTCAAGCGATTTTAAGAACAGTATTGGTTCGCGAATGATATTCGCGAACCGTAAATAGATAAAATAATTTTCCGATTTTAGGTATTAACAAACAAGTCTCCTACCACACACAAAAATATTTGTCTATTCTCCGTTGGTATACATATCGTTGGCAGATAAAAGAGTATTATCAGATTCTGAAATCGGGCTACAAAGCAGAAAGCGATCGCTTGGTGGGTGAGAGATATCTTTGATGATAGGTTTTTTGACTTTGATTGCCGCACAACTATTAAGAATGACTTATTTATAGCGATTAACTATTAAGAACGACTTATTTGTATTGAACTAAACTACAAATTGTTGCATCATACATGTTAACTAAATCACAGATGTATCTGCTGCTTGAATATACACCTCCAAAGCAAAAATAGTGTTGAATTCACTATTAATTGGACAATGCGCACAATAGTGCCGCTAGGAGAATACTTAGAATATATAAAAAATAGTGTAATTAGGATACAAGTTTGGTGAAGAGGTTAGTTAGAGTTGGAAACCTCGTGCCAAACTTGCTTGTTGTATTCTTTACTACATTTTGTTGCACGGTTTATTACATTTTGTTGTATTGGTTATTACATTTTGAAACTAATGGTTTAATTTTAATTGTTTAAAAGCTTTGTAAAGCCAAGAATGGTTTGTATAAATTATTCGCGAACCGTAGAATTTTTATTTTATGCCTAATAACTCAAAACCCTCGCCCCAAGAAGATTTATATGCACGCATAAATTGCGTAGTTCAAGCTAAAGAGCATCTTCAAAAAGAAATCCAAGCAATAAGTGCAAGTGCTTCGGAAGAAGTAGCTGCATCTTCCTGTTGGATTGTTCGCTATCTTGCTAAAGGCAGAAACTCAGTATATTGGTACTATAAGTTACACGCGAGTGTGGCAATATTTCCAACGAAGACTGATGGTAAGAGTTCTCGTTACAAGCATTTAGGTAAAGCTGGTAGTCAAGCATACCTGGATGCTGTAGAACAAATTTTTCTAAAAGCCAAAATCGAAGCATTAGATCGTTCAATTAAAACTTTAGACCAGGGTTTGAAAGATTTAATTGAAGAAACTTCTAAATACAACAAAGATTAGTAGTGGGTTTAGGAATAATGTGCGCGCGAACTATTCCCGTTTCTTACATCATGTGAAAAGTCAAGAGTAATAACGAATCGCGTACTCCTACGGTGAAACAAGCTACGCGCAACATCTCGTTGGCGCACCCTTTCATAGAGAAGAGAAAGAAGAAATATTTAATTAAACTGTATTGTACTATACTTCATCAAAAGCAGCTGGATAAACAACCTTGCCTTGATACTGCTTTTGATAGTTTTGCAGTGGTTTCACCATGAAAAATTCCTCTGGTACTGGAAAGGGAGACTCGATTTCATAAACAACAGAAGGCTGAAAACCAAAGCGAGTATAGAAATGGGGATGACCTAGTACAATTACTATGGATTCTTTGTTTGCCTCTGCTATTTCTAACCCTGCTTTTATTAGTGCGCTGCCAATTCTTTGTCTTTGAAACTGTGGATGAACTGCCAAAGGTGCTAAACCAAGTACCTGTAGTGTTTCTTCACCTACTAGGTCAATATAGCTGAATAAAATATGAGCGACTACAACATTTTCAACTTCTGCAACTAGAGAAAGTTCAGAAATATAACGGTCAGAATAGCGAATTTTCTCTATAAGTTTAGCTTCGTTTTCTTGCCCAAAGGCTAATGTATTCACCTCAGCTATTGCTGTGTAGTCTGGCAGAGTTTCACAACGGATATGAATCATTTTAAAATTAATTCCATAAAAATCCAGTCTGCTCGATGTTCTAGAGGAATCTCGGTTTTTCCAAATACGGTTCAATATTCTGAAAGCCAAATACACGATAAAGTGCGTGTGCTTCTTTTGCCAAAGAGGCACTATCTAAACGTATCCTTGAGTAACCAATGTAGGCGGCTTATAAGTTGGGTGTAAATGTCTCAATTTTATCAAAATATTATAGTTCATTTGAGGAATTTACTAATGCGATCGCAGGCAGAATTTTATTCTCAGGCTCCAAAATGAAAAATTCTCTTTTTGCTTTATGTCAATAGGCTATCAGAAGGAATGAAAAAACGCCTTTAGAGAGAATCAGCAAACAATGAGAGTGTGGTAATCTCCAGTTAAATATTTCTTTTACTGCATAGGATCACTTAACTGAAAAACTTGAGGTAGGGAACAAAATGGAAATCGATTTTACAACTATTTTAGGGCTAGTAGCAGGAGTACTGACTACACTCGCATATCTCCCTCAACTTATTAAAACTTGGCAGTCCAAATCAGCCAATGACCTTTCTTGGAGTATGTTAATTATTCTTTGTGTAGGTATTATTTTATGGTTGATTTATGGTTTTTCTGTTCATGATATTCCTTTGATTGCTGCTAACATTGTTACCTTACTTATTGCATCGGTGATTTTAGTGCTGAAGATTAGGTACCGCTCAGGTACAGATGAAGAAGGCAAGAAACAGGAAGCACAAGGCAGAACCGAAACCACATCGATTAAGAGTTGAAAGCAGGAAACAAAAGTTAAATGCGAATGGCACTAAGATAAACCCAAAGTCTTGTGTTGCCTAGTTCCCAGCCTGGAGGCTTGAGAATGTATTACGAGAGGCTCTGCCTCTGGTCAAGCCACTGGAGGCAGAGCCTCCCAGGATCGGTTCCCAGCCTGGAGGCTGGGAACCAGTCAAATACAACAAAGATTAATAGTGGGTTTGCGAATAATGTGCTCGCGAACTATTCCCGCTTCTTACATCTTGTGAATATTTAATACATCAATCATAACTTTTCAAACATCCTCTAAAACTAATTCCATAAAAACCCAGTTTGCTCGATGTTCTAGAGGAATCTCGGTTTTTTCCAAATACGGAGCGATATTCTGAAAGCCAAATATATGATAAAGTGCGTGTGCTTCTTTGGCAAAAGGGGCACTGTCTAAACGTATCTTTGAGTAACCAATGTAGGCAGCTTCGTTGATGATAGCTTCTAATAAAGACCGACCGATTCCTTTTCTGCGAAATTCTGGTTTGACATACATTCTTTTAATTTCGCCAATATCTTTACCAATCTTTCGCAAGCAAGCGCAGCCAGCTATTTTTTCCTCATATTGTCCCAAAAGCAAGCGCCCTGAAGGTGGTAGAAATTCGTGGAGTTGAGTCATATATTGGTCAAAGAATGTATTAGCATTTAAATTGATGCCGAATTGATTGCTGAATATCAACTTAGTCTCATTAAAATATTCCCAAAATACTTCCTGGATATGAGAGTTATGTTCATCAGTCTTTACCTGGATAATTTTAAGCAAAGTTTATACCTCCGCTAAATAATTGAATAAAAATACATAAGTTAGAGTGACAATTACTAGGCGTTGCATATTTGCGGGATAATTTTGCTAGTTTTGTGAGATGGGCCGAAAAGCCCGTCCCTTGTATTTTAGGGTAGGCGTCTCGCCCGCCCTACAAGAATCATCCCTTGATTCAGCAACCCCGACAATTACTAAAGTTGATTTCGCGCTTTGAGTTGCAGATATCGCTCAACTAACCGATCGGCAATTTGATTTGCTGGCGCATCTAGAACCAATACACCTTTTTGTTTCAATTGGGCATAAGCTACTTGTCGTTGCATTAATAAATCTAGTGCTACTGCACGGGTATAAGCACCTGCAACATCATCTGTAAAGGTGTGTGCTAGACGATCGACTTGTGGATCTCGCAAAGTCACGCAAAATGGAAGGTAGCGGGGTGCTAACTTGGAGAGTGCGGCTAGAAGTTCTGTAGAGGCAGTGATATCAACTAAATCGGTAATCACTACTACCAGCGCCCTCCGAGTTTGTCGCTGCACAACATTTGTTACTGCCCCCAAATAATCAGATTCAAATAATACTGGTTGAAGTGGAGTTAAACGATCGATTAGCTGATTCAAATGATGTTGACCGCGTTCTGGGGGAATCCACGTATGCATTTGGCGGTCAAATACACCAACACCCACGCGATCGCCTCGATGCAAACCTGCTAAAGCTAAGGATAAAGTTGCATTCAATCCCCAGTCAAATCGCTGCAAATTCTGCACCTTTGCTGTCATTAGCCGACCGCGATCGAGTAATATCAGTAATGTTTGTTCCTGTTCTGGTTCCAAAACCCTGACCAGTGGCATGGCATTACCATAAGCCCCAACCCGATGGGCAGTAGCTTTCCAATCAATAAACCGCAAATCGTCACCTGTGCGATAGTTTCGCAGTTCGGCAAACTCTGTACCAATACCAGTTTTGCGAGATTGACGCATCGATCCCGATGATTGCAGTGTCAGACGAATGGTGAGCGATCGCAATCCTACTAAATCAGGATAAACTTTCACTCTTTTACTTTGGGGAATTTGCCAATCATTCCAAGCTAGTCCCCAAAGCCCCAACTGTCGGACTTGAATATTTCCCCAAGGAAACTCTCCTCGCTGTGTTGGGTGGACAGTATACGTTAATTCCTCAGTGCTGTTACTGGGAACAATAGCGCTCAGTGCAGGTGCAGACACGCCAAATCCTGTTGGGTAATAGTCGCGGATTTCAATTTGAGCGTCGGTATTTGGTGATGTCGCCTTTAGCACTACGGGATTATCTCGCCCAATGGATAATCGTGACGGTAATTCGCGGGTAATTTGCACGCGAGAACGCCGCACCCGCAAACCATCTGCAACCATCAGTCCGAGAATGATGGCATTAAATAACACAGCGATCGCGATGGTTGCTCTAATGCTGATAAATAAGGATAGAATCGGGGCGATCGCTATACCCAAAACTAATAATAAATAAACTCGTTTGGAAGGAACCATTTTTTAGAGTGAGAAGTTAATAGCTAGATATAAGGTGAATTCAATGTAACCGAAATAAGAAGACTTGCTAAATTATTTTATTTTTTCCTTGTAGAAAAATAACTACCTAATGTACTATTTTTTTTGGGTAAAGTAGCAAATTATATTTTGGACGGGTGTATGAGAATCTTGCTAATCGAAGATGAAGAAATTTTAGCAAGTGTCTTGTTGAAGTCTCTGACTAAGCAACACTATGTTGTTGATGTCGTACAAGACGGACAAATGGGTTGGGAATACACGCAAAGTACGAACTATGACCTGTTATTAATAGATGTAGGATTACCAAAACTAGACGGGATTACATTGTGTCAGCGATTGCGTTCTGGTGGTTGCTTCACTCCGATTCTTTTGATGACGGCGAGAGATGGTAGTAAAGAGCGGATTCAAGGACTTGATGCAGGTGCAGACGATTATCTGATCAAACCTTTAGATTTGGAAGAACTGCAAGCACGGATACGAGCGCTGATCCGTCGAGGCGATCGCCCCTGTACTCCTATACTGGAAGTAGGCGCGCTGCGACTAGATCCCAGTAGTTGCGAAGTCACATATAACAACAAACTGCTGGAATTAACAGCCAAAGAATATAGTTTGCTGGAGCTATTTTTACGGAATCCATCGCGTGTTTTTAGTCGGGGGGATATCATTGAGCATTTGTGGACTTTTGACGACCCACCCCAGGAAGAAACTGTAAAATCTCACATCAAATACTTACGACAAAAGTTAAAAGCAGCCGGAGCAGTAGATTGGATTGAAAATGTTTATGGTTTGGGATATCGGCTGAATCCTGGAAGAGAGCAGGGGAAGCAGGGGGGCAGCACTTCGGCTACGCTCAGTGACCAAGGGGCAGGGCAGCAGGGGGAGGAAGAAAAATCTCGAATTTCTAATCGTGATGTTGAGGAGCAGTTTCAGCAAGCGATGGGTGGCTTGTGGAAACAATATCAGGGGTTGATGGTGCAGCGATTGACGGTGCTGCAAGAATTGGCGACTGCATTATCTGGTAAAACGCTGACTGGGGAGTTACGTAAATCGGGAGAACGAGAGGCGCACAAACTAGCTGGTGTCTTGGGAATGTTTGAGCAAGACAATGGTACTCTGCTAGCGCGGCAAATTGAACAGATTTTAGGGAAAGATGGTGATTTGTCAGTAAGTGAAAAGCGGCAATTGCTAGGGCTGATTGAAGGTTTGGGTAACATCATCAACCTGATGGGGCAAAATGTAGATTATCAAACTTCGGCTGCGATCGCACCCGAAATTAGTACCCGATTGGTCTTAATTGACCCGAATCTGCAACTAGGTTCTCAGTTGCAACAACTGGTTGAGTGCATGGGAATATGCTGGCAGCAAATTAGCAACTTAGAGGATGCAAAGAACTTTCTCCAAACCACATCACCAGATTTAGTAGTGCTAAATATAGATGATATCGGCTGGCGTAAGGAAAGTTTAGCACTACTAAGGGACTTAGCAACGCGTACCCCACCCGTACCCGTTCTGGTGCTGGCTGCAACTGATGAGTTAGTAGAACGCGTAACTTTTGCTCAATATGGGGCGCGGGGTTTTTTGGTCAAGCCTGTAACAGCTGCTCAAGTTTGGGATGTTTCGTCCCAGATATTACAACGTACTCGTTCTTTGCGGGTAAATATACTGGCAGTAGATGACGATCCGTTGATTTTAGCAGCACTGCGCCCAATGTTAGAGCCGTGGGGTATGCGGATGACAGGATTAGAAAATCCGTTACGTTTCTGGGAAGTATTGCAATCTACTAAACCGGATTTGTTGATTTTGGATGTGGAAATGCCTCATATAAATGGTATCGAACTTTGCCGAGCAGTTCGTACCGATCCTCAATGGCAGGAATTACCGATTGTGTTTCTGACTGCTCACCGAGAAATGGAAACTGTGCAGCAAGTGTTTGCGGTTGGGGGAGATGATTATGTGATTAAACCTGTTGTCGGTGCAGAATTGTTGGCACGCATTACCCATCGCTTAGAACGCAGTCGTTTACTACAATCGCTTTCTACTAAAGATCCCTTAACCGGACTAACAAATCAGTTTCAGTCTAACCGCGACTTGCAGCACCTAATTGCTCAAGCTGAGAAAAATCAGCAATCTGTTTGTTTGGCAATCTTAAGCGTGACTGATTTGCGTCAAATTAATATTAAGTATGGTCATCAGGCTGGAAATCAAGTATTGCAAAGATGGAGTCGTTTATTCCAATCGGCATTTTGCAGTGGTGAAGTACTAGGTTATTGGGGTAATGGTGAATTTGTCGTGGGAGTTTCTGGATTAACAAAGACAGAAGTAAACCATCGCCTGAGTGAGATTTTAACTACCCTGCGCCAACAAATATTCACAGCCTTCAAAGGCGATCGCTTTCAGGTAATATGTAATTTCACTGTAGTCGAATACCCCAATGATGGGCTAACGATACAATCTTTATACCAAGCTGCTGCTGGGGGTAATATCGTGTCGGGTTAAAGACTTATCATTAAGACGGCAGGGGGCAGGGGGCAGGGAGCAGGGGGCAGGGAGCAGGGGGCAGGGGGCAGGAAGCAGGGAGCATGGGAACGAGGAAAAAACCGCTATATTTTGAGATGCCTACACATTTGCTGATTTGGCGTACGCAATTGTTGATTTGGCGTACGCAATTGTTGATTTGGCGTACGCAATTGCTGATTTGGAGTACGCAATTGTTGATTTGGTGTTCGCAATTGCTGATTTGGCGAACGCAATTGTTGATTTGGTGTTCGCATTTGCTGATTTGGCGATCGCAATTGTTGATTTGGTGTTCGCAATTGCTGATTTGGCGATCGCATTTGTTATTTTGGCGTACGCAATTGTTAATTTGGCGTACGCATTTTTGTAAAATGAAGAAAATATGTAGTTTTGCTGTAGTCGAATATTTCAGTCAGAGACTAACGATACAATCACTATACAGATTTACTAGTATCATCCTTAGCACATGATTGTTAATTTGTACAGTACTTAATTAATAAAAATTACGAATTACGTAGCTTGCTTCTCGCCTTTGGCGAGTATTACGAATTATTTAACAGGAGTCTTGATGAATACACTACAGCTAGAGCAGGTAGAGCAATTGCAAGCCACTGCGAACAAGATGGAAGTAACGCTGGGTGCGATCGCTGATGCTGTAGTTTGGGTAGGAGAAGACCGACTGATTCAATGGTGCAATTCTCGCTTTGAGTCTTTAGTAAACCAACCTCACGGTACTGTGTGCGGTGCGAAGTTAACTGACTTGCTACCCCTGACACAATTAGGACAACCAGTTGCTTTATCCTGCTATCCTGATGTGCAGATACTCAATGGAGAGTATGAAACAACAAATTATCAGTTGCAGCAAGATGAGCAAATAACATTACAAATTTCTGGTAGCTCTACCGGAATGACTGGCGATCGCTGTGCAATACTAGTGATTCGGGATATCACATTGACGCAACGAACTCAAGAATCCTTACAAGAGATTGAGGAGCGATTGCAGACATTAATTAACGCTACACCCGATATTATCTGTTTAAAAGACGGCGAGGGCAAATGGTTGCTGTCAAACCAAGCTAACCTAAAATTTTTAGACCTACAAGGCGTTGATTATCAAGGCAAAACAGACTCAGAACTGGCAGAATTTAGCAATTTTTATCATGATGCTTTGCTCAACTGCAACAAAACAGATGAACGAGCTTGGCAATTGGGATGTGTGCATCGGGTAGAAGAAGCTGTTCCTCGCCCTGATGGCACAGTGAGCAGTTTAGATATGATTAAAGCTCCCCTATTTCACCAAGATGGTAGACGCAAAGCTCTGGTGGTTTTAGGACGGGATCTGAGCGAACGCAAACAAACCCAAGTAGCTTTAGAAAACTCTCTATCTTTATTAAGCGCTATCTTTGAATCGATTCAAGATGGTATATTAGTAGTCGATAGCTCAAGTAAGATCGCTAGTTATAACCAAAAGTTCTTAGAAATGTGGTCAATTCCACCAGAACTTTTGACGGAACCGGATCATCCTCAGCGACTAGCGTATCTGGCAAACCAATTAAAAGACCCTGATGAATTTTTGCAACGAGTCCGAGAATTATATTCACAGCCGGAATTAGTTAGTTACGACTGGTTAGAACTAGAAGATGGCAGAGTATTTGAGCGCTACTCTTGTCCTCAGCGCATCGGCGAACAGATTATTGGTAGAGTGTGGAGTTTCCGCGACATCACCCAGCGCCAAAGGGCTGAAGCAGCACTGCGACAAAGTGAATTACAATACCGCAGTATTTTTGAAGCAATTAATGATGGACTATTTATTACTGAAATAGAGACTGAAAAAGTCGCCGAAGTTAATCCGGCGGCTTGTCAGATGCACGGTTACTCTTATGAGGAATTTCTCACTTTACATCCATCTAGTTATATTCACCCAAGCTCGCATTCTGTTTTTCTAGAGTTTGTCGAGAAAACCCGATATGGCGAGCAATTTTATGGACAAGCTGTTGATATCTGCAAAGATGGCAGTTTAATAAATGTGGAAGTCAAAGGAACAAGCTGTATCTACAATGGCAAGCAACATATTTTAGCAATAGTCCGGGATATTACGGCTCGCAAACGCACCGAAGAAGCCTTACGTCAAAGCGAAGCTCAGTACCGCGATTTGGTGCAAACAGCCAACTGTATCATTCTGCGTTGGGATGGCAATGGTGACATTATATTTTTAAATGACTACGGTCAAAAGCTTTTTGGTTTCGATTCAGATGAAATTACAGGAAGCAATGTTATCGGTACAATCGTTCCAGAAACCGAAACTTCTGGGCGCGATTTGCAGACATTAATGGTTGATATTTGTCAGCACCCAGAAAATTATCTATTTAATGAAAACGAGAACTTATGCAAAAATGGCGATCGCGTCTGGATCGTCTGGGCTAATAAACCCATTTTAGATGCCCAAGGAAACTTAATCGAAATTCTTTCAGTCGGCACTGACGCCACTGAACGCAAACGCGCCGAAGCAGCCCTCCAAGAAAGCGAGTTAAAATTCCGTAGCATTGTGGAAAATGCCAACGATCTGATATTTGTGCTTTCGCCAGAGGGAATTTTTACTTATCACTCGCCGAATGTGACTGCAATCATGGGCTACAGCCTAGAGGAAATCGAAGGTCATTCTGTGGTGGAGTTTACCAAACCGGAAGACTCAGCAATTAGCGCCAGTGCTTTACAAAGGGCGATAACTGGTGAAAAGCTGACTGATATTGAAGTGCGATTGCGACACCAAGATGGTAGCTGGCGATGGTTCAACTTTAACACTTCCACAATTAACACTCCTAGCGGTGAAATTGCGATCGCCGGCGTAGGACGCGACATCACAGAACGCAAGCAAGCAGAAGAAGCCTTGCGTCGTAGTGAAATGAAATACCGCAACATCTTTGAAAATTCCCAAGTGGGGATTTTTCGTACCTGTCAAAAAGATGGATTGATTATCGATGCAAATCAACGTGGTGCCGAGATATTAGGTTTTACCTCTGCTGCTGACTTAATTGGCAAGTATTTCACAACTGATTTATATGTCAATCCAGAAGAACGGGTGCAAATGTTAGCAGAGTTAGAACAGTCCGGCGAAGTTCGCAATTTTGAAGTAGCACTGCGACGCTTGGATGGATTTGTTGTTTGGGTACTGTTATCACTTCGTCTCAACGCCGAAGAATCCTGTTTGGATTGTGTTTTTACAGATATTAGCCAACGCAAACAGCAAGAACAAGCTTTACGCTTAATTGTTGAGGGTACAGCCGCGAAAACAGGCAATGAATTTTTCAATTCCTGCGTTCGTTACCTTGCCGAAGTCTTGCAGGTTCAATATGCCTTAGTGACTGAGTTTGATGATGAGCCAAAAACGAGAGTCCGCACTTTGGCATTTTGGTGTAATGGGGCTATTAACGATAACTTGGAATACGATCTACAGGGTACTCCTTGCGAACACACCTTGCGAGGCAATATGTGTCATTACCCGCAAGCAGTACAAACTAGTTTCCCAGAAGATGCCGATTTAGTGAAGATGAATGCCGAGAGTTTTTTTGGCGTTCCTCTCACCAGTTCATCCGGCGAAATCATTGGACATCTAGCAGTGATAGATGTCAAACCGATGAAACCCGATCCGGGACGCGAACTGATTGTGAAAATATTTGCTGCCCGTGCCGGTGCCGAATTGGAACGCAAACAAGCAGAAGCAGCCCTACAGCAAAGCGAGTTAAAGTTTCGCACTATTGTTGAAAAAGTTAACGATGTGCTGTTTGTTCTTGATGCTAATGGGGTTTTCAACTATATTTCTCCAAATATCTTGAAGACTACCGGATTTGCCCCCAGCGAAATAGAGGGTAATTCTTTGGCATCCTTTACTCATCCCGACGATCTGCCAAAATGGCTGGAAGTTGCCCAAAGTATTCTGGCAACAGGTGAGGGAATTTCGGGGACTGAGTACCGCGGTAAACATCGGAATGGGGGCTGGGTTTGGCTAACTAGTAATGCAGTCCGCACACAAGATGCCCAAGGTAATTTTCAGATTGTCGGCGTAGCTCGTGATATCAGCGATCGCAAACAAGCAGAAGCAGCATTGCAACGTCGAACTCAAGCCGAAAGTTTAATCAGCAGCATTTCTCGGCAATTTATTGACCAAGATTTAGCAACAGCAATTAATTTTACACTGCGAGTGATCGCTGAATTTATTGATGCTGAACACAGTTGCATCTTTGAATGCTCCCAAGATAAACGTGAATTCAACCTGATCCATGAATGGTGTGGTGAAGATGTTGCACCATTAATTGATATTGCCAGAGGTTCGCCTGTGGAAGTTTTCCCCTATTTCTACGAGCCGATTCTCCGTGGTAGGCATCGACAAATCTCTTGTGTGGAAGATTTACCCCTGCATCTACCTGAGCGACAACTTTTTGAAAGTATGTCGTTTCAATCTATACTAGCTGTGCCAATGGTTCATGCTGGCAAAGTGGTTGGGTTTGTTGGTGCAGCGATGATTCACTACTCAAAAACCTGGAACCAAGAAGATATTAATCTATTGAAACTGGTAGGGGAAATAATTGCGATCGGTCGAGCTAGACACCAGGCAGAAGAAGCGCTGAGAATTGCCAAAGAAGCCGCCGAAACTGCCAACCGAGCCAAGAGTGCTTTCCTCGCTAACATGAGTCACGAACTCCGCACCCCTCTAAATGCAATTTTGGGTTTTTCCCAATTAATGGAGCGAGACACTAGCCTCAACTCAAACCAGCGCGAATCATTAGCTACCATTAACCGCAGTGGAGAACACTTGCTTAACCTGATTAACGATGTCTTGGAAATGTCCAAAATTGAAGCTGGACAAATCATTTTCAACCCCGAAGACTTCGACCTATATCTGCTGTTGCAAACATTACAAGAGATGTTCCAAGTGCGGACACAGGCAAAGCAATTGTTTCTCAAATTTGAAATGGCTCCCAATCTCCCGCGTTACATCCAAACAGATGAAGGTAAACTCCGCCAAGTGCTAATCAACCTTTTGGGTAACGCCGTCAAGTTTACTCAGACTGGGGGAGTAACGTTGCGGGTGAGGATGGGGAGTGGGGAGCAGGGAGCAGGGAGCAGGGAGCAGGGGAGCAGGGAGCAGGGAGCAGGGGAGCAGGGAGCAGGGAGCAGGGGAGAAGTTGCACTAGGTCTTTCCCCTCTGCCCCCCGCACCCTGCCCCTCTGCCTCTTCCCAATCCCTACACTTTGAAGTCGAAGACACTGGACGGGGAATAGCGGCAGCAGAAATGAATAACCTGTTTCAGCCTTTTGTCCAGACGACAAGTGGTATTCAAACTAAAGAGGGAACTGGACTCGGACTGACTATCAGCCGTCAATTTGTGCGGTTGCTGGGAGGCGATATTCACTTAACGAGTAGCGTTGGACAAGGGTCTATTTTTAGCTTTGACATTCAAGTGAATTTAGCCGCAGCTTTGAAAGCTGCACCAAAATTGAATAAGGGACGCGTACTGAAGCTAGCAGAAGGCCAACCATCTTACCGTATTCTCGTAGTAGATGACCGTAAAGAAAACCGCGATCTGATTGTGCAACTTCTTGGTAGCATTGGTTTTGAAATTCAGGCTGCGACTAATGGACAAGAAGCGATCGCTATTTGGCAAACCTGGCAACCTCACCTAATTTGGATGGATATGCGGATGCCTGTAATCAACGGCTACGATGCCACTAAAGAGATTAGAGCCAAGGAAAAAAATACAACTAGAAATTTCCGCACTGTAATTATTGCCTTAACTGCCAGTGCTTTTGAAGAACAACAGGCAAGTATCTTAGCCGCAGGTTGTGACGATTTGGTTCGTAAGCCATTCCGAGAGCAAGTGATTTTTGAAAAGATCGCTGAATATTTGCAGGTGCGTTATATCTGTGCAGAAGAAAGCAATGAAGATGCAATAGGCAACAATTTAGAAAATACTCAATCTACTATCTTGGATCTTCGCTCTGCAATTACCGTTATGCCTACCCAATGGCTAACAGAACTTAATCAAGCAGCCGTTGAAGTCGATGCTGAAAGGATTTTGCAACTCATTGAGCAAATTCCTCAAACTCATTCTGCTTTGGCAGAAAAATTGGCAAATTTAGTCCGCAACTTCTGCTTCGATGAAATTATCGACTTAACTGAGGAAAATATCTAATTATGAATAACAAAACTAAATTATTGACTTTTGTCACCGTAATGCTAACAGTTTCTTCTTTGACTATTAGCACAGTTGTCGCCAAGGCGAAACTAACGAATCAGTCAAAACTGTTTATTAACGGTATTGGCACAGTAAAAGTCGGCATGACTGTCTCTCAAGCGGCAAAGGCTGCTGGTACTAAGCTAGTGGGCGATTCACCAAATAACAACTGCTATTATGTTAAGCCAGAAAATGAACCCAAAAATCTTTCGTTCATGGTAACAAAAGGTCGAATTTCGAGAGTAGATGTCAGGCAAAATAATCAGATTACTACCTTCAAAGGTGCAAAAATTGGCGACACCGAGGCGCAAATCAAGTCTCTTTACCCAGGACAAATTCAAGTCACACCTCATAAATACGTCCAAAACGGACATTACCTAACTTTCATCCCGAAAGACCCTAGCGATCGCAATTATCGCCTAGTCTTCGAGACTGATGGTAAACTTGTCACTCAGTTCAGAGCGGGTAAATTGCCAGAAGTCGAATATGTTGAGGGCTGCTCTTAATTTAATCATCTTGCAAAAAAGTTTTGTAGCATATTGAAGGGTTAAAATTGTCAAAAATTTAACTATCCTCAATTTGCATCAATCTGAATATTGTTTGCTTCAAAGGCTTGCCGCACCCGTAGACGAAACTCTCGCCCAACGCTCCATTGTTCCATAGGTGCGGTTTTAATCCAGACGCGCACTGACATACCCGTATGGGATAGGTCATCAATCCCCAACACTTGGGGCGATTCTGGCAGGCGATCGCGCCATTCTACTTCGCTATACAATTGTTTGCATACTTGCTTGAGAATCTCTAAAACCTGCTTGGGGTCGTTTTCATACGCCACTACAATAGAAAAGTCTACCCGCGACCAGAGGCGGGTGAGATTGCTAACATTGGTGATATTGCTATTGGGAATGGTAATTAGTTTACCTTCGTTATTACGTAGTTGAGTCACCCGCAGGTTGAGATTTTCCACCAGTCCGCTTTTATCCCCAATCTCAATTACATCTCCCACAGCAAATTGATCTTCCATCAAAATCAAGCAGCCATTGACCAAATCTTTAATCAGACTTTGGGAACCAAGAGAAATGGCGATACCAATGATAGCGCCCCCTGCCAAAATTGAACTGGTAGGCATATTAAATATGTTTAGAGAGCGCAAGATACCCAAGGTGATGAAAACAAAAGTGATTAATCCTTTTAGTGCCCCGGAAACTGTTGCAGCTCGTAGCGCAATTCGTTGAGTTTCACTCAAAGAAACAGAGGAATGGGTTGTCCAGACATCAGTGAGGCGGTCAATTAAGGTTTTGCCGATCCGAATAACAAGACTGATGAAAAACCAAATAATCAGTAGCGCCAGGGGCCTGGCTAAAGCCTGCGTCCACCATCTCATAAGGTAGGGGACGCGATACATGATCGCCACAATCCCGATGTACCACATCAGAATAAATGCCCAAAACAGTAGCCATGTGAGCAGAGAATAGATCCCCAGTTGGCGCTTGAGGCTGAACTGTCGCTGGATCGTGTCTAGAAACTGCGATCGCCCATAGGCGATGGTGTCTGTCTTTGTTTGACTGTCGCTGCTCTCTATTGTGTCAATAGTTGTGGATGTTTCTGCCTCAGATTGCTTGACCACATGCTCTTTTACCGCAGCTATCTGCTCTTGATGGCTAACTTGCAATGCCGTCTGTTTGCGAATTAGAGTTCGCCGCAGTAACCACAACACAACACTCCCCAACACTAAGCCAACGCTGATTTGTAGTGCCTGTCCAATTCGTTGCCACAATACCTTATGCGAGAAGAGTGTATTAATGCGTTCCACTTCTGCTTGTAATATTTTTTGCCAATCCTGCGCCAATTCCTCCACACTTTTCCCGTAGTAGTCAGCATCTGGCTCTGTTACTGTCACCAGCCTCAAAGGACGGGTCGTTCGATCGTCACTGAGTTGGAGAATTGAATCCTGATTCAGAATGGCAATAGAAACCAAAGGAGTTTGTTTAGCTTTATTAGTTCGGTCGAGCGCTCGCATCAGCCGTTGTGTAATTTCTTCGGCACGTACCTCTACTGGAAGAGATCCGTCTGGCGGTTGGCTACGATTAAAAACAGTGGGAGAGACAATCTCAAACAAGGAGTCTCTGTCTAAGGGTGAATACACAGAGGCAATTTCATACATACCGAGGCGGGTAACACCTTTAGGTGGCTGGTGCGGGTCGTTGGAGGCTGCGGTAGGTAACGAAGGTAGTTGACTGTGAGCGATCGCACTCCAACCAAGCACCATTGCGATCGTCATCACACTGACTAGCACAAACCGAATTATTGAATGGAGGAAGCGATTAAACAGGAACATATCTATGGTCAAGTGATTGAGTAACTGATATTAGTGTTGGTCATCGTCCAACTTTAATTTTTTATCATTAATTAATTTGAGAGATTTTCGGACAAGTAAAATGGCAATTTTATCTCCATGTGGTCTTCAATTAGTAGCAGGTCTAAATCTCTCACACTTTTAATTCTGACTTGCTTTTTCTAAATTATTCTTCAATAGAAAAATCTGGCGATGCCTGCGGTTTTTGCTAGCCTACGCTTCCTATACAAAAGCTCTAGAATTCAAAAATGGCAAAAGTTCTTGGATGACAAAACAAGGTTAAGAAAGTTTGCAACTGTTAACTAGCAAATACACATTTAGGGGGATGATATAAAATGCGATCTTCGTTGTCATAACTGAGGAGTTTTATGGCGATCAAATCTTCAAATTCGTTTTTAGCGGTAGCACTGGCGATCGCTTCTTTGAGTTTTCCTATATCCGTCAAAGCCGATACCGTGAATGCCCGTTGCGATGTATTCCCAAAAGGAGAAGACCGCGCTACATCTTCTGGCCCTTGTACCTTTTCCCAACGTCAGGGTGCGGTTAGCATTCAACTAGAAAATGGTAATAGCTATGACCTGCTCCCTTCAGGTAATCGACCCGGCAATTATCGCGATCGAAATGGTGATGCTGCCTATCGACAATCTGGACTTGGCGATCGAGGACAGATTTATCGTCTCGCCAATGAGTCGATTTTTGTCTATTGGGATACATCTGCCAATCAACAAAACTCAGATAACAGAAATCGGGGGGCTGCTGCTAGGCGTCAGCCGGAAGCGGGTACTACCGTCTCTCGGTTGAGCGATTTAGTGGGAGCAAGGGCAGGACAAGCAGAAAACACAGTGAAAAAACGGGGCTATCGATGGGTCAAGAGTGATGATTCGGGCTACAGCTACTGGCTAGAAGGCAAAACCAACTACTGTGTAACAATTCAAACAGACCAAGGACGCTATCAATCGATCGTTTACACGGGGAATTCAGAGGATTGTAAGAAATAGTTGCTATCTGAAGAAACAATCCAATTTAGAAGTGTATTTTTCTATAGGACTAGTATTTGATTTTTGAAAAGATACGTAGTAGCGTGTCAAGGCTAAAATAGTGCATAAAATTTAGCTCTGAGAGGTGATTCGTAAACAAAAGCTTAAGATGCCATTCGCTTGACCATCA
>NZ_JAVRCK010000087.1:28603-39595 GCF_034530815.1 Nostoc sp. DedSLP03 | reverse complement strand
TGCTGGTGATCCATTCGCAGAATCGATCCCATACATTGGCGCTTTGGCGCTGTTGGATGGTTGTTGTCATTGTTTTATAAATGCGATTATTTGCAGATGAATTAGGTAGGTTTGACTACCTGTTACACATCTTAAAGAATTTATTGCGTTTTGTAAAGTACTTTCAGAAAAATTTTTCTCTTGGGATTTACGCACCCACAGAAAATCCCCAAACCTTTGAAAAAGCGGGGACTTTGGGTGATATCACTTTGGATTTTAAACTTCGGCTCCTTTCGACTTCTCTACGAGACGCTACGCGAACGCTCAAGGCAAGTCGCTCAGTCGAACGATTTTGGATTGTGAAAAATGCACTTTATTCTTCAATTCGTTGCTGGCTGCTTGGATATGGACTGTATACCCACCTCTTGTAAGGGTGGACGCACAGATAAATAAACCAATGGTCCAAATAGCGGTATCAAGGCTATTAACCAGAACAACTGCGGATTTTTCCAACCGCGACGCGCCATATCATCCCCCAGCAATGCGGGAAACAATAGACAGAGTAAGCAAAAATCTAAACTCATCACATGGATGAAGCGGTTAGTTTGCCACTCTTGCACAAAATTGCCCCAATCTCCACCTCTTATACCGTAGGTAACTAGAATAACCGTGGCTACTGTCAATACAAAACCAGTCACACGAGAATCTAGTAATTTGAGCAAGATATTCTTTTTACCGACAAACTGATTATTTGGTTCTCTAAAGGCTAAGTACGGCAACAAGGCAAAAGCACCAACTCCGAAAGAGACAGTAGCAAACAGCCAAGCAGGTATTTTTTGTCCTCTACCATCGATAAAGACTATTGCGCTGTAAATAAGAGGCCAGATGCCCATGAGGTTGAATAGTGCTATGACTAACGGGTTTATGCCTTGCCACTGCCCAATAGAAAGGTTTTTAATTAACTCGAATGTACCAGGTTGCTCAGGAGGCGAAAGGAAAAAGGCATAGACAACAAATCCCACCCACAGTAAACCAAAGGCAATTTTTCTAAGCATGAAAGATTTAAGTAGTATTAATTATTGATTTTGCCGTTACAAATCCGGCTATCTGCTTGCTATGGTATTGTTTCCTCCCCTAGAGGCGTAGCGGCTTGTTCCTAAAGATTAACCGCTAATTAAGGATTGAAATAACTGAAGGCTTCTGAGAGATAATCAGCAGCAGACGCTACTACTGCGATCGCACTTTCATAATCTAGGCGCGTTGGCCCCAAAACTCCCACACTTCCTACAGGTATCGAACCTCGGCGATAGTTAGAAGAAATCAAGGTGCAGGTACGTATCGGTTCTAGTGGATTTTCTGCGCCAATACGAACCGTTACCTTTGGTTTACCACCATCCTCTGGTTCTGGTTCCTCAAATATTAATCGCCACAGTTGGTCTTGTTCTTCTTCCAACAGGTGGATAATCGTTTGTACCTGCTGTAACTGGGAAAATTCTGGCTGGCGTAAAACTTCTGATACACCCCGAACCATAATTTGGGTTGCAGTCGGTGCAAGAGTGCGACGAGTCAATTCGGCAACTGAGTTTTTCAAAAATTCCCCGTAGCGCTGGAATTCTTGATCTAGTTCGCTCCAGTTGAGGTTGGCTAATTCCAACAGACTTCGCCCCCGCAAGTGGGTATTCAAAAAGTTAGAAACAATCTGTAACTCGCGATCGATTACCTCTGAATCTCGTTGTGTTTCTTCTGGTGTTGGCGACAAATCCATCAATTTGGAATGTGTCTCGTAACCATCAGTCACCACAATCAGCATGATCCGCCCAGCTTCAATTTGCACTAATTGCAGATGTCGCAATAGCGCTGTAGTCGTTTGCGGCATAGTAATCAAGCTAATACAACCACTCAAGGTTGCTAAAATCTGCGCAGCTCCTTGCAGTAGGGTTTCTAAACTTCGATCTTGCCACTGTAGCTGCTTTTGCAATGCCATCTCTACTTCTCGCCCTAAAGTTTCCATACCACTTTGTGGAAGCAAGCTACGCGTAGCGTCTGTTTGCGACACGCTGCGCGAACGCAGAGAAGGTGTAATTAGCTGGTCAACATAAATGCGATAGCCTGAATCTGAAGGTACGCGTCCAGCAGAGGTATGTGGTTGGTAGAGCAATCCAGATTTTTCTAAAACACCCATGACATTGCGAATTGTCGCCGAGCTTACACCCAGGTCGTACTCCTCAACCAAAGCCTTTGAACCAACTGGCTCTGCCGTAGCAATGTAGTGACGTACCGTTGCCCAAAGTATGTGCTGTTGTCGATTTGTTAACTGAACTTCCATTATGGTATGTTTTGCTGAAGGCAAATTTTAATCAAACTCTCAAGAAATTTGGGGATTTAATCGAAAACAGAAAATATTAATAATTTATTAAGGTATCAAATTATATAATTATATTATGATAAGTATTTTTAAAGTTTATGTACAAAGCATTTTTTAAGATTAGGGTTGAACTAGTAGCTCATTTTTTTTGCAAAAGCTGCTAGTTATAATGTACCCTTGCGATACTTTTTTCTAACCGTACTTTTGCATAATTTTCTGCTTGCAACAGTATTATTAGATACGTATTTTTTTCAGGGGTTACTACCGAACTGTAATTTAGAGCAATCCAACATTTTTATGCAGATGTAGGTGATGCCCAAATTTCAAACTTTCCAGCAGCCTCTAAATAGGTGTACTTCTATGTTTAGCATAGCAAAATTCAGATGGAAGAGTAAGTTCCATCTGAATTATGTATTCGAGCAGAAGCTAATACTGGGGAATTGAAGGGTCTACTAGTTGGGAATAGGCATCAATACCACCCGAAATATTTTGCACATTTGTAAAACCTTGAGCAATCAACCACTGGCACATTTGGGCAGAGCGGATGCCGTGGTGGCATAATACCAGGGTTTCGGCTTCGGGATTGAAGAGGGTAGGTACTCGATCTCCCCATTCAGCAAATTGACTTAAAGGTAGGTTTACAAAGCCTTCGATGCTAGCGATCGCCAATTCTTCTGGTTCACGCACATCTACTAGCTGAATACTTACATCACTAGAAGAAAGGCGTTGCGCCAGTTCTTCTACACTAATTTGGTTCATGGGTTGACTAAAAGAATTCCCGATAAACAGTCCTAATCCTATTTATGGTGACAGAAAATCTCTGCCTTTGCATGAGTATCCATTCTCAAGAAGGCTGATAAATTCTGCTAGGCTTTCTGCTTAAATGGCTGTAAATCGTCTTTTTTAATAGGTTTAATGTGAATAGGCAACGTTCATTTATCGGTTTTATCGTAGCTTTTGCGATCGCCCTGCTAGTAATTGCGATCGCAGGCTTTTACTGGTTTTTCGCTAAAAGTCCGGCTAACCTCATTGCTTCTAGCTCTGAGCCTAGTGCAGCCATATTCGTGTCGAAACTTTCTCCTGCAATGGTTTCATTATTGACTAATCCTGACCGTTTGCAGGCGTTGGAGCGCGAAGAAGAACTATCTAAACTCAAAACCAGTTTATTCGCCAAGAGTGGCATAGATTACAAACAAGACATTCAACCCTGGTTAGGGGACGAAATTACATTAGCTATAACTACCTTAGATATCGATCGCGACCCAGAAAACGGACAGCAGCCAGGATATCTGTTAGCACTAGCAACCAAGCAACCAGAGAAAAGCCGCGAGTTTGTCGAATTGTTGTTTTCTAAACGAGCTTTAGCTGGTGCAAATTTAGCTGTTGAACAATATAAAGGTGTAAAACTGATTTCTGACAATTCCCAGCCAGAACGTGACTTGCTTGCTGGTGCTGTTGTCGGTGAAAGCTTCGTCTTATTTGCCAACGATCCGAAAGTACTACGAGATGCTATCAATAACGTCCAAGCGCCCGATCTGAATTTAACTAGCTCACCCGAATACCAAAAAGCTACCAAAGAACGACTCAAAGGGGGATTAGCTGTAGCTTTCTTGAATCTTCCCATCGTTGCAAAATGGCAAGGGTTAGAGTTACCAGAACAACTTTATAACAGTCAAATCATATCTTTAGTGTTGAATCCCAAAGGATTGCTGGCAGAAACCAGCATTTTGACTTCATCGGAAATTGTCCCTCCATCTGCACCGTTATCTAAACCTGTGGGAGCATTGCAGTATGTTCCAGCATCCGCAGGTTTAGCAATTTCCGGCTCGAATTTGAGTAACTTGGCTGACAGCGATTTAGCCAAACTTTGGAAACAAGCAACAGCAACTATATATGGTTCTGAGGAAGATGTGGTTTCTCGGTTAGCAAAACCTTTGGCGGATGTTCAAAAACGCTGGGGTATAAATTTACCAAAGGATATTTTTAGCTGGGTACAAGGAGAATATGCCATAGGATTGTTACCTGGGAAAGAGCAAACAACTCCTCATTGGATTTTTGTAGTAGAAAAATCCGAGAGTGTGGAGAAAGGTGTTGCTCGATTAGATGCGATCGCCTCATCTAACGAACTCAGCATCAATACCCTGAATATAGATCAGCAAAAAATCTCTGCTTGGACAGAGTTAACCACGGCGACAAAAAAAAATGATGTCAAAGAAGGAGCATCTTTCAGCATTGAAACAAAAGTGCGGGGATTGCACACAACTTTCGGAAATTACGAAATTTTCGCGTCTGACTTGGAGACGATCGATGAAATTCTCACAACCAAGGATAATTCCATAATTGACAATCCTAATTTCAAAGATAGTATCGCTGCAATTCCCCTACCAAACCAAGGTTATGTATATCTCGACTGGACAAAGAGCCAGAATTTGTTAGAGCGTCAAGTACCAATTCTCAAACTAGTGGAAGTTTTAGCTAAACCATTTTTTAACAACCTGCGATCGCTCACAGTTAGTAGTTATGGAACTGACACGCGATCGCTTAAAGGTGGCGTTTTCTTCAAACTCCATAATTCGTGAGATTTTCATAAAAGCTCAAAGTAGAGAAGGTAAAAAATTCTTTTCCCTTCTCTACTTTCTTGCCTCATAATATTTACGTATATATTTTGTAGCATTTGGTAATTAATGTCTTGATTGCAAACATTACCCGCTATCAACGGGCGGGATTTGATGTTGCTGTCTAGATCGAGAAATAACCAAGCAATTAACAGTCCACTTTCAAAAACATCAACTGTGGCACATTTGATTGTGGCACAACCAACTGAAATTTCACTGGAATTTTTTTACTAGAATATGTATATATCACTACTTATTTAAAAGCCTGTTGGAGGGCTACTATGAAATACTGTCGCCCCCGACTTCAGTTTTGCGGCGGTTGGCTGTTGGCTATACTTACCGCGATCGCAGCTACCCCTGCAATCGCACAGACAGCAAACTTTGCCACTTTGAATTTATCAACAAACTTTGATTCAGCACAAGGAACAGTACAGGGGTTTACAGGTGGTTCTTACTCATTGTCTGCCATAAGTAACCGCGATCGCGATCAAAAAGCCTGTATTGGCTTTGCCGATCCCAAACCAGATCACATTATGGTTTTGGAAAAGGACTTTCCTGAGCTAACAATCCAAGTTGATAGCAACAACAACGACACCACTTTAATCATCCAAGGGCCAGATAAAACAACAATTCGTTGCGGCGATGATACTGGCAAAAGTAAAGATGCTAGTGTTAGCGATCGCAACTGGAAAAAGGGCACCTATCGGATTTGGGTAGGTACATTTAATCCTGGAATCAAGCGTGATTATACTTTGAAAGTGGAGCAGCAGTGAATCGAGGAGTAGAGGAGCACAGGAGCAGGGAGCAGGGAGCAGGGTAAAAGGTTAAAGGTTAAAGGGAAAAGGAATAAATTTAATCTTTCCCCTTTTCCCCTTACCCTTTTCCCCTTACCCCTTTCCCTTTCTCCATGCCCAATGCCCAATGCCCAATTTTTATGTGTAACACCTGAGAGGATAATATGGGAGAGTAGCTTGTTGTGCTTTCCGAGGGTGCTATCTCGTGCTATCTATACTGCGTGCTGACTTTCGTATCATATTTGAACGTGACCCAGCTGCCCGTAACTGGTTGGAAGTTTTATTTTGTTACCCTGGTTTGCAAGCCTTGTTATTCCATAGGCTGGCTCACTGGCTGTATAGTGTTGGTCTTCCCTTTATTCCGCGCCTGATTTCCCACTTGGCTCGGTTTTTTACTGGAATTGAAATCCACCCTGGTGCAACAATTGGGCAAAGTGTGTTCATTGACCACGGCATGGGTGTAGTAATTGGTGAAACTGCGATCGTCGGAGACTATGCTCTAATTTATCAAGGTGTCACCCTTGGAGGTACTGGTAAAGAATGTGGCAAGCGCCATCCTACTGTGGGCGAAAACGTCGTAGTTGGAGCGGGAGCGAAGGTACTAGGCAATATCCAAATTGGCAATAATGTCCGCATTGGTGCAGGCTCTGTTGTTTTAAGAGATGTGCCTTCAGACTGTACTGTGGTAGGTGTGCCTGGGCGCATTATGTATCGTTCTGGAGTTAGGGTTTCACCTCTTGAACACAATAACTTACCAGATTCAGAAGCTCAAGTAATTCGTGCTTTAGTAGACCGGATTGAAGCGTTGGAAGAACAAATACAAACCCTTCAGCGCAACAATTCTTCAGACAAAACTCCTGTTTTATTGGGTGGTTTAGCAACGAAAGAGGATGAACCAACCCACGATACTCGCTGGTGCAATCTCAAGGATAAGACCATCCAGGAATTTCTAGATGGTGCTGGCATTTAAAAAGTGAGAAGTTAAGAGTGAGGAATGAGGAATAAAAATCATAAATGCAGGTTTGCAGTTTCCAATTCCTAACTTTTGTAGAGACGCAATTAATCGCCTCTCTACTCCAATATTTAAGGATTAATCGCTTGGCTAGACCACTCTTGCTGGTCATCACGGTGGTAAAGCCATCGATTTTGTGGTTCGCCGCGTAATTCTAAATGGTCTACTTGCACCGGATCTAGTAGCAGTAGACAAAAATTAGCCATTGGCTCAACCGGATCGGGTGCTGGTGGCTCAAAGGCTCCTGTTTCTTGGATTCTGGGTTTACCAGGATGCGGCCAAGCAAACTGTAAACGCGCCGCATCACTCAATTCTTGCCACATAGCGATCCGCGCTGGCTGTAGATGTTGATCGCAATCATCACCGCTTACTAGGGTTAAACAGCCAGTGATGCGGAATTGTTCTCGTGTATTGGGGAAATACCAGCAAACTTCTGCCCAAGGTTGTTGCTGTATTTGGTCGGTTTTGGCGCTACGGTTATCGGTGATAAATTTTAGCTGGTTTGTATCTTCTAGGAAGCCGCGAAAGACTAGGGTACGATTAGCGGGGCGATTATTCGCTTGTAGCGTTGCTAGTTGCAGGTAACGGGCATAAACAAGGCTGCGGTTGCGATAGAGTGCATGAGCGATCGCACCTCGCCAAGGAGCAAGAGACATTATACAATTCTGTTGGTAATCTAACGTCAGGTATTCCTGAACATACTATCACTTCAATACTTCTGGTTGAGAGCCAGTGATTATTAAAAGTTATCTAACGCCAAGAAGCTTTAAGATTTTGCTGCTGTAATATATAAATTCTTAATATAAATAACACCTAATGAGTTCCTTACCCGCTAATCGTGCTAATACTCTTAAAGCTGCTTTTCGTGTTTGTGATGTAGCTCCTCTAGTGAGTAATAAAGACATTGAACGTTATTATGTTAATTTATCAAAAGTTCGCAAGACAGAGGCAATTAATACTATTAAAACTCGCTTAAGTTTTCTGGAACCTGCCGAATTTTGTAGCCTTTTATTTACTGGACATCGGGGATGCGGTAAAAGTACAGAATTAAGGAAGATTCAGCGAGAATGGGAATCTCAATATAAAGTTATTTATATAGAAGCTGACGCTGAACTAGATATATTAGACGCAGAATATACAGATTTATATTTGGTAATTATTAAAAAAGTTGCTGATGTGCTATACGCATCGGAATTAAATTTTGATGCACAACTTTTAAATAATTTTGAGTCTTGGTTTAAAGAAATTACTCAAGAAACTGAACAAACAGTTGAAAGGTCAGTAAGTATTGGTGCTGAGGCAGAAGCAGGTATAAAGATTCCCTTTATTTCAAAGCTCTTGAGTAAAATCCAAGCTCAAATTAAAGGTGCTGATAAACAAAGAAAGACAGTTCGTCAGAATTTACAAAAAGATATTGGTCGTTTACAAGCAGATATAAATTTGTTGTTAGGTGATGCTTTTATCAAGCTTAAATCAAAATACCCGGAATATGAAAAAGGATTTTTAATTATATTTGATAACTTAGACAGGGTTCCTCCAAATGTAGCGAAACATTTATTTTGTGATTATGCATTTCAATTACAAAGTCTACATTGTACGATTATCTATACAGCGCCAATTTCTATAGTCTATTCTGAAAATAATTTGGCTAACACTTTCGACACACCCAATATTGTGCCGATGGTCAACATATATGAGTTTGAACAAGACAAAAACGATCTAGATTATAATGATGAGGGAATAACAGCAATTACGAGTTTAATTGAACAAAGAGTTGAAGTAGACGCAGTATTTGAATCGCGTCAGCTATTAGTAGATTTAGCCAAAGCAAGCGGCGGTCATATCCGCCAATTGATGCAAATAGCATCAAAAGCATTTATTACAGCAGCAACTCGTGAGCATGAGAAAGTTACTGCGGATGATATCACTTATGCAATTAAGCAAGAGCAGTTTAATTTTGAGCGCAGTATATCAACAGAATACTATTCTGCTTTGGCTGCGGTATATATTAATAAGGATGTTTATAAAAATGAAATCGGCAGATTAATGCTGTTCAATCTTTGGGTTTTTGAGTACAACGGCAAAAATCGCTGGAATTATGTTAATCCAGTTGTGAGGGAAATCCATGCTTTCCAAGAAGCAGTCAAATCAGCCACAAGTAATCCCTGAGTTGAATTTAAAAAAAGAAACTTTTGTGCAAATAAATCAGCAGTCATTAGCGGAACTGTTAACCTTTATTGACTTTGCTGATACTCAGTTAACGATTGGGTTCGTTGCTGTTAATTTTGCAGAAGATAGAAATACTTTAATTGAAATTCTCAATAACCATCCTCAATGTCATGATATTCAGTTTGAAATTCTCAATTTTGGCGATCCTAATTTGCGTTTTTTAAGGGATGAGATTATTTGTGCTTTAAAAGAAATTCATTTAGAACCAGATAAAAAATTAGTTTTGATTGTGATCGGTTTAGAAAAGTCTATTGGTTTGTCTGGAGAATATCCCCCTGTATTGCAAGACTTGAACTTTGTCAGAGACGCTTTTACTAATAGTGTTCCTCACCCTATACTGATATTTCTGCCAGATCATGCCCTAACACGTTTAGCAAAATATGCCCCAGATTTTTGGGCATGGAGAAAAGGAGTATTTTATTTTAAAACAGTCGAGTCAACTCAAGAGTTGGCTATTGAAAAAACTATTCAGTCCGAGAGAATATTAGGAAGTTTAGATTTACCAGAAAGGCAAGAGCGGATTGATTTACTTGAACGCTTGTTAATGGAATCATCAACAGATGTACGTACCCGCATTAATATTTTGAAGGAGTTAGGAGTAGCTTATAGGAGTATTGGTGAGGCGAAAAAAGCAGAAGATTTTTTACTAAAAGCTTTAAAGTTAACTGAAGAAGATGAAAATTTAGCAGGAATAAAAGCCAACGTTCTGCACGAACTGGGAATAATCTACGCTTACAAAGGGGATGTGGATGAAGCGATCGCACTCTACAATCAGTCTTTGGAAATAACAGAACGCATTGGTAATGTCCAAACCAAAGCAGCGACGTTGCACCAACTGGCAGGTATCTACGCCAACAAAGGAGATGTGGATGAAGCGATCGCACTCTACAATCAGTCTTTGGAAATAACAGAACGCATTGGTAATGTCCAAACCAAAGCGGCGACGTTGAACAATCTGGGATATATCTACGCCGACAAAGGGGAAGTGGATCGAGCGATCGCACTTTACAATCAGTCTTTGGAAATAACAGAACGCATTGGTTATGTCCAAGGTAAAGCGGCGACGTTGAACAATCTGGGATATATCTACGCCGACAAAGGGGAAGTGGATCGAGCGATCGCACTCTACAATCAGTCTTTGGAAATAGAAGAAGACATTGGTAATGTTCAAGGCAAAGCGGCGACGTTGCACGAACTGGGACGTATCTACGCTAACAAAGGGGAAGTGGATCGAGCGATCACACTCTACAATCAGTCTTTAGAAATAAATGAACGCATTGGTAATGTCCAAGGGAAAGCGGCGACGTTGCACTGTCTGGGAATGATCTACGCCAACAAAGGGAATGTGGATAAAGCGATCGCACTCTACAATCAGTCTTTGGAAATAAAAGAACGCATTGGTAATGTTCAAGGCAAAGCGGCGACGTTAAACCAACTGGGAATAATCTACGCCAACAAAGGGGGAGTGGATGAAGCGATCGCACTTTTCAATCAGTCTTTGGAAATAAGAGAACGCATTGGTAATTTCCAAGGACAAGCAATGACTCTGTGGTGGTTAGGACATTTGGCAGAACAGCAGGGTGAATACACTAAAGCGATATCCTATTTGCAACCAGCTTTAGAGATTTTGCAGCGATTGGAGTCACCGGATGCTGAAAGTGTGAGTGCAAGTCTTGATAGGGTAATGCGTAATGCGTAATTCGTAATTCGTAATTCGTAATTCGTAATTACAGGAGCGAAGGTTTTTTATCTCATGCAGAGGCGCACTGAAGAAGGCGAGAGTGTGATTTAAGTGAATGAAAATTGCTGTAATGAGGCTTTGAACTCCTTTAATGAGGCTTTGAACTCCTTTAATGAGGCTTTGAACTCCATTAATGAGTCTTTGAACTCTTTTAATGAGTCTTTGAACTCCTTTAATGAGGTTTTGATACTCATTAATGAGTCTTTGAACTCCTTTAATGAGGCTTTGAACTCCTTTAATGAGGCTTTGAACTCCTT
>NZ_JAVRCK010000087.1:0-28503 GCF_034530815.1 Nostoc sp. DedSLP03 | reverse complement strand
GAACTCCTTTAATGAGGCTTTGAACTCCTTTAATGAGGCTTTGAACTCCTTTAATAAGGCTTTGAACCCCTTTAATGAGGCTTTGATACTCATTCATGAGTCTTTGAACTCCATTAATGAGTTTTTACACCAATTCAATACAGTACTGCAAAAATCCACAGCGAACCATGAAAAATATTTCTTCTCTACTCCCTTTTTCAAGTGAGAGAATCTGGATCTACACCGAGCGATCGCAACTGTTCTGCTAATAATTCAGCACGTCGTTCTGCTTGTTGAGCTTTTTGTTCTGCTTGTTGAGCTTTTTGTTCTGCCTGTTGAGTTTTTTGTTCAGCAAGTTTTTCCTTTTCTTCTGGTGTTAAAAGCTTTTCCCCTTGTTGGTTATACCAATACAACCACTGGCGAGGAATGCCTAGATAAGTTCCCCGTTCCATGCCAATTCCTAAACCAATCTCTGGCAACCAAACAGGATTACTATCTTCTAATGCAGTGTAACCACCATTAATTAATTTGTATATTTCCAACCGTGGCTTTCGGCGACGATTTGGATTGTAGATTACATAATATAAAATCCCTAATTTCGCATACTCTGCTTTTTTAGTAGAGTACTCACCACGATATTTTTGAGATACTACTTCTAGCGCTAATATTGGTACTCTCCTCTCTTCCCAAAGCACATAACTTAGACGGAGGTTTTCATCATAAAATCGCTCTACGCCTAGACTCAAAAACCCATCAGGGACTATCGCTGGTAAGTCTGGGTCATAATAAATACCCATATCTACGCCAAAAAACCAATCCATGCGTTCTGGCCAAGCCATTGCCAGAAGCGCTTTAAGTAAACCGGGAATCAAATCTTGTAATTCATTATCCACAGGGGTATCGTCAGAGTCAGGTAGCTCCTCAGATGAGGGCAAACAAGCTAATGGATCGTAATTTAGCATGATTGATTTCCCATTCCTCAGTTATGAGTACATCTTTATTTTATAAATGAATATTGATGGTAATTTAAATGAGAGAATCAGAATCTATGCCGAGCGATGTTTACTATGGTCACTGAGCTTTGTCGAATTACGGGTCACGCCTACGCACTTTTCAATCAGTCTTTAAAAATAACAGAACGCATTGGAGATGTGCAAGGCAAAGCAAATATCCCTACTCACTTTTTCCCTTGGCTCAGGAAAAAACTGCGAGATTTACCACCCAAGATACTAGAATTTAATTACCAATTAAAACATAATGTCTCATCGCCGCCGTTTTCGTGAGATGTGGCAAACCCTAGTTAGATTCTGATTCATCTTTGAATATGGCTGTTTCCGAAAATAGAGAAGCATTTATTCCCTACACTCGCAGTGATATTATCAAACTTTGCTTACAAGACGGTCAGCTAGATAAAGCTGATGTCAAAAAATTTCAAGATTTCTGCCAAATTCTCATTGCATACTATCACTTTCGCTTCCACCAAACCTTAGAAGTTATCAAAGATAACTACGTACCCTTTAACCCTAATGCAGAGATTCAACCAATAACTCCACCAACATTCAAGCAATATGATGATATGGAGTTGAAAGTAGTTGAAGCCTTTAGGCATATTGTCGAAAGAGCTAATTATATTCTTTTGCCTGAATCGATTTTAAAACAAGCGCTGGCAACAAAATCTCTAATTGAATTGAAAACTCAAGTAAATTTTGAGGATTTTGACCGCTTGATCTGTTATTACCGGGGCGATAGTTCTAAAAAAATTTCGGTAAAAAAATTCTTCTTTTGGCAAGAAGAAAAAACAATTGATATTTTTGAACGGATTGTTTTATTAGTCAAGTTCAAAGAAGCAGCTTACTTTCGGGCGAAGAAAAACAAGATCCAAGAATTAAAATTCATTCCTGGTAAGATGTATGTTTACTTCTACAAAAATATTCCCAAACTAGATATCGATTTAATCTTTCCCAATGTAAAAACAAGTATGACCTGGAAAGATCGGTTACTATTTGTAATTCCGGCGATTGGCGCGGCAATTCCTTTGATATTAAGAACATTGCCGAATTTATTATTAATAGTTGCTGCAATTTTACTAGTACTAAACGTTACTTTTTGGGTTGAATCATTAAATGTAGAGTTGGATAAAGTCAGAAATTTTCTGCCCGTCTTGGTGGCAGCTTTATCATTAGCGATCGCTTTGGGTGGATTTGCCTTTACGCAATACACTAATTACAAAAATAAAAAAATTAAATTTCAAAAAATTGTTACTGATACGCTATTTTTCAAGAATTTAGCTAGCAATAATAGCGTTTTTCAAATGTTTCTGGAATTAGCAGAAGAAGAAGAATGTAAAGAAATTATTCTGGCATACTATCACTTACTGACTAGCCCCACACCATTAACTCCTCAAGAATTAGATTCTCGCATCGAAACTTGGATGGACAATAAATTAGGCACAAAGATTAACTTTGATATTCAAGGGCCTCTAAGCAATCTAGAAGATATTCGCGGGCAAATAATTCAAAATAGCAAAACAACAGACAAAGTACCAAAAATCCCTTTACTAGCCTACGATCGCCAAGGAGCATGTCACGTTTTACCCTTGGATGAAGCTAAAGCAGTGATTGATTATGTTTGGGATAATGCTTTTCGATATAACGGAATAATTTTGTAGTTTAGTCTCTCGGTTATTTGTAAACATCAAGAAACTCATATCCCCGAATTCTTGAAGAAGTTGGGGATATTTTGCTTATTGAGTATTAATTTTCCACTTGTTTGAGTTTTTGAAAAATTTCATCAAGTGGAGACTCAGATTCATCAGGACAAAATTCTAAAGCAAGTCTCACTTTTCCTTTTTTCCATCCCAAATTACTAAATTGTAAAACTTCACAATTTAATCCTTGAGTATACAAATTTACTTCATCCGTTTCTTCTGCTCCAATATATTCCTTAATTGCTGTAATCAAATCGCGGACTTTAAAAGTTTTAGCAATATTTAACTTATTAAAAGTGTCCGGTTTGATAGAGACAACTTCATCATGGTTTAGTATCTCGAATCCATCTTCCATAAAAATCTCCTGTTAATCAATTTATATTTTCCAGAGATATAACAGTTCATCCGAAATAAAATAATAATTTAGTTATTGGTCATTGGTCATTGGTCATTAGTCATTAGTCATTGATCGTTAGTCCTTGGTTATTATCGTAATAATTTGTGTATTGCACAAAGGGGCAAAGAAAACTCTTCACCCCTCTGCGTTTCAACTTAGATACTTAACTCACCATAGTTTGACGGAAGATTTTACTAAGTCTTGAGTTATGAGTAAAAGTAAAATACTCAATACTCAGTACTGTCTTAGTAAGGTTCTTAGAAAAACCAACCGTAAGAATGCAAACCTTTACCCAAAAGATTCACACCGAGATAGCAAACCCAAACAACAAGCAAGCCGGCAGAGGCTAAAATTGCTGGACGACGCCCTTGCCAACCGCGAGTAATTCTGGCGTGAAGGTAGGCAGCGAAAACTAACCAGGTGATTAATGCCCAAGTTTCTTTCGGGTCCCAACTCCAGTAGGAACCCCAGGCTTCGTTAGCCCAAACACCACCGGCAATGATGCCAATTGTCAGCAGAGGAAATCCTAGTCCGATGATGCGATAACTAATGTTGTCGAGAGTTTCGGCAAGGCTAAGGCGCTGGGGTGAAAGAGGTTCAGCAGATGCAACGGCTGGAGATTCAGGGGTAGTTACTAAATTTAAAACAGCTGTATTACTGTTACCGTTGCCATTGCTACTAGTTTCAAAACGAGCAAAGCCGTTATTTTCGACAGCAGGGGTTGGTGGTTGAGAAATTAGTTCAGTGGCTTTGTGCAAGCGGTAGCCGTTGCTGCGATAGCCACCAGTACCAACAGAACTACCTTGTAATTGAATATTTTGACCGCGAGTGACAATTAAGAAAGCGATCGCTAATAACGAACCCACCATCAAAGCAGAATAACTCAGCATCATAACGCTGACATGCATCATCAGCCAATTTGACTTCAAGGCAGGTACTAAGGGTTCTGACGCTTGCATCTGGGATGGTAGTGTCATAGTAGCAAAAGCAGTAATAGCCATTGCCACCGGAGATGTCGCAACTCCTACTAAGCGACTACGGCTACTATTTTCGGCAATCAGATGAACAGCAGTAATTCCCCAAGCTAAGAAAAACAGAGATTCATAGAGATTACTTAAGGGAAAGTAACCAGCTTCGATCCATCGTGCCCCTAGTAGAGTAGCTATACACAAATTTGCGATCGCCATCCCAGCTGTCCCCAAAGCGGCTAGATAAGGCAGATTTGGAAAAGCCGCTCCTCCCCAATACACCAGCATTGTCAGGAATAATATGGCAAAGGACGCATTGTCCAGCCAGTTCTGGAGTACAACCAAATTCATAAAGTCTTTTCTCCGTGAATAATTTAAAATATCGATTCTGACTGTTTTGATCCTATATGTTAAGAGAGGAATCGGGAATGGGGGATTGGGGATTGGGGCATTGGGCATTGGGCATTGGGCATTGGGAGTTAGGAGTTAGGAGTTTTGTTTATCTCCTTGTCCCCTCACTCCCTCATTTCCCCGCTCCTCTGCCCCCCTGCTCCCTGCTCCCCTGCTTTCCTCTCTCCTCTATCTAACAGAGTTACTCTTACTCTTTTCTGGACTAGGCAATGTAGTAGTGTTAGTAACTTTTTTCAGTTCGATAAAAATATCGTAACGGTTACTGCGATTGTCGCTGACAGCAGATGTCATCCCAATTGTGCGCGTTGCATCTAGCAAAGTTTCTTGATTGGGAATTAGAGTTGGTAAAGGGAAATTTTTCACAGTTCGTTCCACATCCAGAAAAAATTGACCGTTTGTCGGATTGGGTTCTGTAGGAACTGTTTGTTGGAAGGGAAGAGTGCCAGCTAGTGTGTAGTTAGGTTTGGGAACAATTTTATCGGTGATGGGAGCGCCCACTACCAAGAAAGCGACATCTCCATCTAACCAACCGTGGGTAGCAGTTAACGTACCATAAGGTGATACCCAGTTAACAACGGGTTGACCTGCGACTTTCCCCAGTTGCACTTGGAATTGGTATTGATTTTTCATCACTTCATCCAGCTTACTGATGGATGCTTCAGCTGATTTGCGTAGGCTTTGCCCGCCGTAGTCATCGCTTGTCTGTACCATGAACAGCAAACCCGCACGAAAATCATTTGGTGAACCTTCTTTTGGAGTAGCAGGAATTACTGATAAGGAAAACTCCCCTTTCATCCAACTAAGCAAATCCTTCTCCAAATCGAGATCGGTAAGAGATTTTATCCCACCTCTAATCTGTTCTGGTGCGATCGGTGATAAAGGATTTCCCTGAGATGTTAAAACATAGTCTCTCCACAACCTCTGTAAGTTACCGCCAGTAAGCATCATTAAGGTTTCGGCTGGTATGCGGCTTTGCATTTTCCCAGCTTTGTTTTCCACTGTCAGCACTCGTTGACTATTAGGGTTTAACCAAGAAACGCCCTTGAAGCGGATTCCTTCTGACTCTAAAGTTATTGTCCCTGCTAAACCTTGGTTATTTTGCAGTTGAGCCAAAACTTGAGCAGGTAAAGGGCGGTTTGGAGAAGCCGCGGCTATTTTCGCTGCTGTTGGCACATTGATATAAAACTGTCCAAAGGGTTGGTAATTGGCAATTTTCGGGAAATTCTCAGCAAAGCCGCCTGTTGTAGCTAAGGATGTTTTATTTTTGTAAGCATCGATCGCTCGTTCTGTGGCTTTGGGACTATCAGTTATGACTAAAAAACGCTCATCTAGTAATGCAGCTGAGAAGTTTTGCCCTGCTTGTCCTTGACTTTGTTTGATGGCGATCCCTTGATAAGTGCGATCACTCCATTTGCCTTGTTTAAGAATTTTGGGTTGTGCCAAAATAGTTTTGGCGATTTCTGAATTTTTTACTGGCAATACCATTACCATCGACTGCTGATCGCTAGCGGCATTTTCATTGGTGGTAACTGGTTTGGGTGCAGGTTTATTTCCTGTAGTTGGGGCAAGAATTGCGATTGTCACGTCATCGCCTACCCAAGGAGCGATATCTTTCTGGAAGTCGTAACCATTATTCGTCAAAAAGCGATCGCGTAACTGGACTAAATTTTTGTCCAGTTCTGTTTGGGTTTCTTTTGTCCCAAACTGCCGCAATTTCTGCCACTGCTGGGGATCTGTTGTTAAGGAAACTGCAAACAGGGCATCACCAGGAATAATATTTGCACCTACTAGCAAATCGCTAGAAGATATTTGTCTCTGGGCGAACAACCAGTAGGCTACACTCCCCGCACCAATCAATAACCCAGCAGCCGAGAGCGTCAGCACCAGAGACGGTTTCTTATTTTTCTTCATCTGAACAGACACAAGAGGCGGTGCCATTGAAACCTGTACCTTATACTTGCAAACTTATTACTTGCTTGATTAGTCAAGTACACCAACAGTATTACCCATTCTTTAGAGCAGTTAATTATATTAAATTTTTCTTCCCTAGATGCTGATGGTACTTCGATAATCAACTTTCCGTAATCTTTTAAAAGCTATGTTTTTGGCTCAGTTAACATTTTTAACACGCTTTGTTGAATTTCGTAAGACGTTTCCCTGAGATTAATCCTCAGTCGGAAAGTTTCCACAAGTAAATCTGTTATTCCAAGCAATAAGCGAGAATATAACATTTTTTTCGGAGTTACAGAAATTATATACAATCAGAAAACTCTAGGTGTAATGGTTTTAGCGATTTATCTCAATTCTCCTTAAAGTATTACCCCGCTCTAAGAACTCTATTTTTATACGATTTGGTTGGAAAATCGTCCTATTGCTTTCCACTCAAAGCATTAATGCCTCTTGCCATCTCAAAATAAGCGAACGTACAGATATAACTAGCTGGACAAAGCTGCAAGCCAATTTGAGCTACTTGTCTTTGCTCGGTAGCGATCGCCTACTTATACTTGCAACTCAAATCCAGGTAGTATATCTTCTCCAGAAACAATCGCTGGCATTTGCACAACTTCTACAGCTTTTAAAAGTCTGTAAATTTCAACCTGGCGATCTTGAGGATTAATCAGCCAACCTAAACGCAGACCATTTTTAATGTATTCCTGCATTTTCTCTTGAATCGGTGCAAGGCGATCTGTCTCCGAACGCAGTTCAATCACAAAGTCGGGTACAAGTGGCGGAAATTTTTTTCGTTGTTCTGGTGTTAAAGCTTCCCACCGCTCTAATTTTACCCAAGCAGCATCAGGAGAACGTTTTGCACCGTTAGGAAGTATAAAGATAGTTGAAGAACTAAAAACTTTCCCTAATTTAGCTTGACGATTCCAATTATTTAAGTCTGTAATTAAATCTGCTTCTTGATTTCCGCTTTCTCCTCCGACTGGTGGCACAATTATTAATTCTCCAGATGCGTTCATTTCCAGGCTGACATCACGATTGGCAATACACAATTGATAAAATTGCTCATCGGTTAAATGAGCAATCGGTTCTAGATTTAGCACAACAGTATTCATTAAACCTTTCCTCGCGTCTTTCTTGCTAACATCAGTAGGAAATTATTGCTTGTTGGAAGATTTATTAAAGTGTAATTTGAAACCCTCCTATACTTATACTTGCAACTCAAATCCAGGTAGTATATCTTCTCCAGAAACAATCGCTGGCATTTGCACAACTTCTACAGCTTTTAAAAGTCTGTAAATTTCAACCTGGCGATCTTGAGGATTAATCAGCCAACCTAAACGCAGACCATTTTTAATGTATTCCTGCATTTTCTCTTGAATCGGTGCAAGGCGATCTGTCTCCGAACGCAGTTCAATCACAAAGTCGGGTACAAGTGGCGGAAATTTTTTTCGTTGTTCTGGTGTTAAAGCTTCCCACCGCTCTAATTTTACCCAAGCAGCATCAGGAGAACGTTTTGCACCGTTAGGAAGTATAAAGATAGTTGAAGAACTAAAAACTTTCCCTAATTTAGCTTGACGATTCCAATTATTTAAGTCTGTAATTAAATCTGCTTCTTGATTTCCGCTTTCTCCTCCGACTGGTGGCACAATTATTAATTCTCCAGATGCGTTCATTTCCAGGCTGACATCACGATTGGCAATACACAATTGATAAAATTGCTCATCGGTTAAATGAGCAATCGGTTCTAGATTTAGCACAACAGTATTCATTAAACCTTTCCTCGCGTCTTTCTTGCTAACATCAGTAGGAAATTATTGCTTGTTGGAAGATTTGTTGAGGTGTAATTTGCAGCCCTTCAAATAATGAATCTTCTCAACTATCAGTACCGCGTTTGATTTGGTGATATCACCTTCGGGAAGTGCGAGAAATTCTTTGAGGGTGAGTTGGGTTTTGAGTTGAATCATAGTTGATCTTGAGGAATGACTTTATTTTAAAGAGGATGCGATCGCTAAACAACGGCAAACCATCACCGAAAACTCATTAGTTTAACGGTACTACTAGCAGAAGCGATCGCTGCAACAATAATTCAACGTTCCTTTGATAATTTCATTGCATGATTTCAGCTACTTAGTTTTACTCGATAGGCATCAACCTACATCATGGCTTCTTACTGATTTTTGGAATTTAATTGCATAGGCCCCAAATATTTGGTTAAATATGGTGAAAAAACCTCATAAATTAATGTCAATGGCTGCCCATGATGCCAAAACAAATAGTGGCGACCCCAGAAAGGCCCAGTCACACCAAAACCGGACTCTAGTGCCAATGAGTCACCGTAGTAAATTCCTCGAACATCTCGATACAATTCTGTGCGAAGACGAGCTAAACTTGCCCAAATTGGTAATGAACGGTTTTGTAAATACTCATCGACATGACTGGCTTCCCACCACGAAGTAGCATAAGCTAATCGTTGCCCAGAAGCGGTACGCAGCCATACTTGTCGCCGTAATCGCGGTTCTGGGACAGCTTGGATTAACTCAGGAGCAGCATCCAAGTCGATACCAATCAATGACATATCAATAACATCTACTTCTACAGCCTCACCTGTGAGCAATTCTAAGTGACGTGTTGGAGAGCCGTCACCCAATAGCATTAGCTGCCATGCAGGTGCTAGCTGAGTGTGGGGTAAACTTTGTTGAATTATTTCCTCCCCTCCTTGCCAAATCGGAGTGAGGCGATGCCAAGCTGGTGGCGATGTTAGGTTGTTTGTTGGCGGAAAAGAAATAGTCAATGCTTTTTACAAAACTTCACCTATTTCTATAAAAGCATAAAGGACTAGTACTTTGACAAGGCAACTTTACTTAATATCTAGTAAGCACTGAAGTGCTTCGGAAGCAAACTTAATATTTAAGGGTCAACAGTCTAAGGTTTTTTGACCTGTGACTATTGACCCTATGCTTAAACAAGCAAAAATGCGGATGGGGAGACTCGAACTCCCAAGGCAAAGCCACACGCACCTCAAGCGTGCGCGTATACCAATTCCGCCACATCCGCATGGTTTGTCTAAGAATAGACTATAGCATAAGAAAATAATTATAGTAAGGTGATATCTAAACTCAGTTGCTTCAAAAATATAAATTTTCTCAAGGCGGTATCAGACTGACAGAAATTTAGCAGCTGTACAAGTGATATTGAAAAGGGTAGAGCTACTGTGTTCGGCGAGGTGCGATCGCGTATCCGTCTGCTGTAGGCGATGTTTACGAAGGGCTATGACGCTCGATAGCGACGTAGAAGCGCCTGACTCGCTATCGGCTTCGCAAAAGCCCAGCTTGGTAGTCTAGCCAAGACTTACAGCAGCAATGTTGTTAGTGTAGTAAGACCCGTAGAGGCAGCAAGCCTGCAATATGCGAGTTTGCTTAGGATCAGGGTGGCGAATCTCCTGCAATAATTTGAAATAATGCGGAAGCATTGTTTCAAGTTGGATCGGAGAAAATGTCAATCTACTGGTAATGATATCGAAACTAAAAAATGAAGTTTGACAAAATATTAATTGCCAATCGGGGAGAAATCGCCCTTCGCATTCTCCGCGCCTGTGAAGAAATGGGAATTGCCACAGTTGCGGTTCACTCCACCGTTGACCGTAATGCTCTCCACGTCCAACTTGCTGATGAGGCAGTTTGCATTGGCGAACCTGCTAGCGGTAAAAGTTATTTGAATATTCCCAATATTATTGCTGCTGCACTGACGCGCAATGCTACTGCTATTCATCCAGGTTATGGTTTTTTGGCAGAAAATGCTCGGTTTGCGGAAATCTGTGCCGACCATCATATTGCTTTTATCGGCCCAACTCCAGAAGCTATGAGACGGATGGGCGATAAATCCACTGCCAAAGAAACCATGCAAAAAGCTGGAGTACCGACGGTACCAGGTAGTGAGGGATTGGTAGAATCCGAGCAAGAAGGATTAGGATTCGCCAAGGATATCGGCTATCCAGTGATGATCAAAGCTACAGCAGGTGGCGGTGGACGGGGTATGCGCCTAGTTCGTTCTGAAGACGAATTTGTTAAACTTTTTCTCGCCGCCCAAGGCGAAGCAGGAGCAGCTTTTGGGAATTCTGGCGTTTACATAGAAAAATTTATTGAACGTCCCCGCCACATCGAATTTCAAATTTTGGCGGATAACTACGGTAATGTCATCCACTTAGGCGAACGGGATTGCTCAATTCAGCGTCGGAATCAAAAGCTGTTAGAAGAAGCTCCAAGTCCGGCTCTCGACCAAGACCTACGTGAAAAAATGGGACAAGCTGCGATCAAAGCTGCCCAATTCATTAACTACAGTGGGGCGGGTACTATTGAGTTTCTGTTGGATAGATCCGGTAAATTCTACTTTATGGAAATGAACACCCGGATTCAGGTAGAACATCCTGTAACAGAAATGATTACTGGGATAGACTTAGTTGCCGAACAAATCCGCGTTGCTCAAGGTGAAAGACTCAAGCTGACCCAAGACCAAGTAGTATTACGAGGTCATGCGATCGAATGTCGAATCAACGCCGAAGATCCCGATCGTGACTTTCGCCCCTCTCCTGGACGGATTAGTAGCTATCTGCCCCCCGGAGGGCCCGGTGTGCGAATTGATTCCCACGTTTACACAGATTACCAAATCCCACCTTACTACGATTCCTTAATCGGCAAGTTAATCGTTTGGGCGCCAGACCGACCCACTGCTATTAACCGGATGAAACGCGCGCTGCGGGAATGTGCCATTACTGGATTACCTACCACCATTGGGTTTCATCAAAAAATTATGGAAACTCCACAGTTTTTACAGGGTAATGTCTATACAAATTTTGTGCAGGAAATGAACGCGTAGGAAAGTAGAGAAGGAAAAAGGTTATGGGTTACAGGGGACAGGGTTATAACCTGTAACCTGTACCCTAATTAACACGAGATAGCATAGTCAACAATCCTTGTTGACCTAACAGGATTTCTCGCAGCAGACTGAAGATACCAACCCAAATAATAGGTGTAATATCTACTCCACCTATAGGTTGCACCAGCTTTCGCAAAGGTATTAAAAATGGCTCAGTTGGCCAAGCTATTAAATTAAAGGGCAAACGATTCAAATCCACTTGCGGATACCAAGTGAGAATGATACGAAATATAAATAAGAATGTCATAATCCCTAACACAGGGCCAAGAATCCAAGCAGTCAGGTTAACACCAGTCATCGGTTTTAGGTACTATCTATCTGTAAAAAAAGAAAAAACTTAGGCGCAGGCAAGTTGCCCTTTGCGTAGACATAGCTACAAAGTTTTAAGCTTTGTAAAGCACTCTGATCGTTATTTTAACTAAATGCTGTCACTTCTTTCTGAAATAGAAAAGCGAACTCGCCCATCTGGTTAACTCAATAACTGGTGAAAGAAGTTACCAAGTTTGGCAGTTCAGAGTTAGAGGCTTCTCAAGAAAGTAATACACTATTAAAATTAGGATGAAGTGTGTAAAAAAAGGTTGAGAAGTATGACGCCTTCTTTAGCAAATTTTCTTTGGAGCCTGCTATGGGGTACAGCAATTGTTGTAATACCCGCTACTGTTGGTCTAATTTTCATTAGCCAAAAAGATAAAATACAGCGTTCATAATGCTTATGAGAGTTAAATTAGCTCTCGTAAAGGATTGTCTGTCAGCTATTTACTTAAATTGCACTAAAAGCAGCAGAAACTGCGACTGGTGGCAGTTGTAGCTGACAGACATAGACGTTTTTACTTTTCGGTGAATAGCTTCAGAGCTTCTTTGCCAGAGGCTTTGAAGCTTCAATATATCGTGCCTAATTACAGTAGTGATTTTAATTGTGACTCGCTAACATAGATTTGATATTGGGAAAACAGCAATGATAAATTTTGGGCTGAACTCAGCCAGTTTTCTGGCTCAGGTAAATTTTGGGGCAAACTCAGCCAGTATTCTAGGAATTTTCCTGGCTGTGGCTGGGGCAGCACTGTATTTTCTCCGCACTGTGCGTCCGGAATTGTCACGGGATCAAGATATCTTTTTTGCGGCAGTCGGCTTACTTTGCGGCTTCATTCTCGTCTTTCAAGGATGGCGGCTAGACCCGATTCTACAATTTGGTCAACTGCTTTTAGTTGGCACAACTGTGTTTTTTGCAGTTGAAAGTATTCGTCTGCGAAGTATAGCTACTCAGCAAGCAAAGCGCAACACTCCGATTGTGGACGAAGACCGACCGGTTAGCGATCGCTATTCGTACAATAATCGCAGAAACTATCAGGCTGAGATGGAAGCAGATTTAGATCCACTGCCTTATGAAGACGAGGAAGAACGCCCAGTGCGTCCCCGGATTCGCGGTAGCAGGGATGAGATTTCAACTCGTGATGACTACTATCAGGAACAACCCCCTCGTCGTACAGAACGCCGCAACAGCAACACTAGTGAAAGACAGGCTCCATCTGATAGAACGCGTCGGCGAACTTCTGGGCGTCCTGTAAATCGCCCTTCTGAAAGCTTTGAAGAAGAGAACTGGGGTTCTTCATCTAGGCAAGTTGATGATTGGGAAAATTCAGGTGGGGAAGTTAGAAAACCTTCTCGCCGTAGTAATAACGGGTCACAGCGTCCCGAAAGTCGTGAAGATGAAGTTTCTCCTAGACCGAGAAGGCGTCGTCCGCCCACTGACTCAACTTCTCGAAGACCGCGCGAAGATGATGATGCGATCCCAACCGATTATGTGCCATACAACCCAATTGAAAAACCAAATGAGGGGCCAGATAATTTGACCGATTTTGATGACGATGTTTAAAACAGTTGGCGTGTAAGTAAGTTTAAAGGCGACGGAAAACAGTTGAGGTGGAAAAATTTACGCCTGCATTTTGGCTCCAAAGACCAATTCATTGGAGCCTGGTTTTTGGTTTAACAAGTTTGCTTGTATCTTGTGGTTCTAATGATATTCCTATAGGGCCTACTTCTCTTAACAGTCGCTACACCGAGGAGCAACCTGCTTTGAGTGGAAATGGGCGCTTTTTAGCATTTGTATCTAATCGGAATGGTAATCAGCAGCTATTAATGTACGATTTGGAGAGGCAACTGTTTATTAGTACACCGGGGATAAACCGACAGGAGACAATTGCTGAAAGTCCTAGTTTGAGCTACACCGGGCGTTATATTTCTTATCTTACTAGTGACCAGGGAAGACCAGTGGTAGCGCTTTACGATCGCGCCACGCAACAGTCGCAAATTGTCACACCAATTTATCGCGGCTGGGTGAGAAAACCAAATATTAGTCCAGATGGACGTTATGTTGTCTTTGAAACCGCCACTCGTGGTCAGTGGGATATTGAAGTCCTAGACCGAGGGCCAAATGTTGAGTTAGATATTCCCAATGGTGCAACTGTGGGTTCACCTCCGTAGGAGTTAGGAGAGACGCGATTAACCCAAGTCTTTCCAGGAGTTAAAAGTTAGGAGTTAGGAGTTGTGAGACTATTAACTAATGACTAATGACTAAATTATATGAAACGTGTTTTTTTTATACCTATATTTTTCTGTTTAAGTTTATTGACTGGGTGTTTTGGCTACCCTCGCATTTTGAGTTATCCTTTTGATCCAGGGGGTCGAAGTCTTAATAGTTTAGCGTCGGAATTAAACCCCCAAATTTCTGGGAGATACATTGTTTTTATTACTGACCGACGCGGTAGCCAAGATGTTTATATGTTTGATACGGTAACTCGTGATTTGGTTGATTTGCCAGGTTTAAATTCCTTTGATGCGATCGCAAATCATCCTAGCGTTTCACAAGATGGTCGTTATATTGTATTTGCTGCTAGCCGTCAAGGGCGATCGGCTATTTTTCTCTACGACAGAGAAACACGCCAATCACGGAATTTGACCAGCAACCTGCAAGCCGAAGTCCGCAACCCTACAATTAGTGCTGATGGTAGCAGGATTGCTTTTGAATCTAGTAACAATGGTCAGTGGGATGTTTTAGTATATGACCGTTACGGACAACCGTTGAATATACCTCAAGAACCGCGTTGAGATAAGGGGACAAGGAGACAAGGGGGAATTATTAGAGAAGTCTCTCCCTTGTATCTTCTCAATGCCCAATGCCCTATTCCCTATTCCCTTCAATTTGTTGCACAGATTCAATGAGCGATCGCACTTGTTCCGTACCCTCAGAAGATTCAAATGATAAAGGAAATTTACCTCGAAGGATCATCCGCAAACCGAGGGGTGCAAGACTGAGTAATCCTTTTAAATCTCGAAAATAATTACCAACTACTTGTAAACCAAATTGGCGTTCATCAATCCAACCACCTTCTTTAACTAAATCTATCAATACTTTCCGGTGACGAATTGAACAACTATCACCATTTTGTTTCTGGGTGAGAATTTCTTGTTTAACTTTGGTGATTTGTTCTAATGGTGCAACTTCCATTGGACAAACAGAATCACAGTACAAACAACGAGTGCAACCCCATACGCCTTTAGTACCTTCGTTATAGCTTGCTAAACGATTTTCCGTATCGCTATCGCGGGAGTCTGCTACCATTCGGTAAGCTTTGGCAAGGGCATGGGGACCTACAAAGTCTGGATTAACTTCACGAGCGTTGCATTCAGAGTAACAAGCACCGCACATAATACAGTTACCAGTTCGATCGAGGCGCGATCGCTCTTGTGGTGATTGCAAAAACTCTCTTTCTGGTACTTGTCGTGCCGCCGTACTCACATAAGGGGCAACTGCCTCTAGATTATTCCAAAAGCTGCTCATATCTACAACCAAATCTTTAATCACGGGCATATTGCCAAGAGGTGCGATCGTGATTTCAGCAATAGCATTTACTTTACTTTGAGATGATGGTATTTGTTGTAATCTGGCAAGTTCGCTCCCAACATTTTCTTTACAAGCTAAAGCCGAACGCCCATTAATTCGCATAGCACAGCTACCACAAATAGTATTGCGGCAATTTTTGCGAAATGCCAAAGTTCCATCTTGCTCCCACTTAATATGATTGAGGCAATCCAAGATTGTATTACCTGGTTCGGCCTCTACAATGTAGGTTTGCACAACAGGGGAGGAATTTTGTTGCTGTCGAATGACCTTAAAAATAACTTCCATAAATACTAACCAAAATTTTAAAATTACTTCACCAGCCTCAACAATCATGAGTCAAAGCAGCTAGTTGCGAAAAGTAAGTTATACTTTTTGCCCCTAATTCAAACCCTGGTGTTAATAGGCTGACGATTAAAGGGCGACTGATTCTAGTTTAAGGATAACCATTAAAATTTTACTTGTAGTAGCGCTGTCGGCAAGATTTTTGTCAAATTCTGAGTTAAAACGCCAAAAATGTAATTGCAGCTTTGCATTAAATTTACCTGTTTGGCAATGTAAAGGAAAGAGAGTTTGCTTCAAAAGTAACTTAAGTTGATCTTTGATCTAGCGATCCTATCCAAATGAAATGCTTATGAAGTTTGTAATATGTCTTGATGTCAACTTGAGTCAAGCAGTCCTGACAGTAAAATTCCACCTTCGCTACCACTTGACGGAATTTTTTGATTATATAGAAGTCTGAAAGCCCATGTTTAATATATAGTAGTGGCAATCAAGCACTAGGCAGATGTTAAGAGATTTATTCATCCCATAGACAGACGTGCAAAATCCTCTGGCCGCTTTTGACCTGAAGATAATAAACCGAGGAAAAATCCTCACCACTTTCAAAGAAAAGTTAGAGTACCGCCAAACCCACAGGTGCCAGACTTTTCGCTTTTTGGCTTGCTCTCAATCAACAAAATATGAGATTGAACTCATTGGTCAAAACTGCTCGTCTCAATATATAAATTTTTATCAAAGCCAGATAGCAATGCTCGCACTTGCAATAATAAAGGGTTAAGAAAATCGTCACTGCTTTTTTCAACTTTCAAGTCCAGGAATTTAAATAAAAATTTACCAGCAACTTTAATTCAAAATTAAACAACTATTTTGCTATTATTAGTCCATGCTAGTATTTAATATAAAATTACGAAGTAGCAAAACCAGAATCAATAGCCGTATCAGCGCGGTTACTACTGCTTTGTTGATTCGTAATGTAGAGACAAGAAAATTTGCGTCTCTACTGGTAGGACAAAAGGGTGTATACCCGTAGGACTCTATTGAAATACTATGCTGTCCTAAGCTTGAGAGGACGAGTGGAGAAAACTCTACTTGCTCATTGGCAAGAAAGGCAAGCACTGAAAGTGAAAAGCCTGCAATTTTTCGGGTCTACGACTTATTTGCAGTAGAACCTAACCCCATTTGTAATGGTGGCTGAAAGTTACACCGCTACAGTAGCGCTAAAGAAGAAAATAGTTTTCTTTCTGATGGCGAATAATGGTTAAAAGTGCCGTAACATCACCAAAATTAATGTCTGTGGCAACTATGGCCTCTAGTTGGTTGTAGACAACCATATATAGAAGTGCTTTTGGCTCCTATCGGCAGGAATTCACCCGTTACATTAGAGTCTTCAGTAGCTCTATGCAAATGCTAAAAAATTAAATGCTGGCATGAGACTACATAGTTTATCAGTTTGGAGAGAGTAAGGAAAATTTGAGCATAATGACTGAAACTGCAACCGCGCCATTAACTGGAAAAGCACTACTTGCTAAAGTAAAAGAACTTTCCACATTACCACGCCGAGAAAGAGCTAAACAGTGCGGCTATTACACTGTTACTAAGAATAACCAAGTTCGTGTCAATCTCACCGATTTTTATGACGCTTTACTATCTGCTAGGGGAATTCCTCTAAGTCCAGAAGCGCCTAAAGATGGTCGTGGTCGTGAACCGACATATCGGGTTAGTGTCCATCAAAATGGTCAGATTGTAATTGGTGCTACATATACCAAAGCAATGGGCTTGAAGGCTGGAGATGAGTTTGAAATTAGGCTGGGATACAAACATATTCACCTGATTCAACTAGGTGAAAGCGATAAAAAACTAACCTCACAAGATATAGATTCTGACGAATCAGATGAAGATTTAGAAGACGAAGAGTAAATTTGCTAATGGTAGGGATAAGTTTCAGGTTATGATAACTTGTCTTTACCCCGATAGCAAATTGGTAGCCAGGTAAAAAATACGATTAGACCCCTTGCAGAATTTACCAAAATTAGTAGAGTCTTGATCGATCGGCAAGAAATCTATAATGCAAGAAGTCTATCGTGTTTTTTTGTTTATTTTGATAACTTTCTTTGAGTCTTCGGTCAACGCCTTACTGGCGTTTAGAGAAAATGCACCGCCACTAGTTATAGTGACGGCATTTTTTGTTTGCTGGATAGTTTGCTGGTTGCCAGTAGCAACAGTATCAGCAATATTGCTTAATTGGCAACCTCCTAAACCTTTACAGCCAGAGCAAAAAATGCCGTTATTGGTGTCACTTTACCTATTAGCTCCCCCGATCCTCTGGGGAGTTATTTGGTTGACTAATAAATCTTTTTCAGATTACGGCTTTGTTGCCAATTTTTCGACTTTTGGTTTTTTAGCAATAGGTTTTAGTTTAGGAGTGCTGAGTCTAACTATTGTCTTTAGTGGGCAATTCGGGTTAGGTTGGTGTTCTTTTGATAAGTCGAATTTCAAGTTAGTATTACCCATCTTGCTACCGATTTTCTTGATAGCGTTGTTAGTCGCTGGGATAGAAGAGTTAGTTTTTCGCGGTTTCCTGTTCACAGAATTAGCACAGGATTACCCAGCTTGGGTAGCAGCAGCAATTTCTAGCTTGATTTTTGCCTTGTTACATCTGGTTTGGGAGCAACGTGAAACTGTACCCCAACTTCCTGGATTATGGCTGATGGGAATGGTGCTGGTGTTAGCACGCTTTGCCTCTAGCGGGAATTTGGGTTTAGCTTGGGGATTGCACGCAGGATGGGTATGGGCGATCGCTACCATAGATACAGCAGAACTAATTACTTACACTGGTATTGTCTCTGACTGGTTCACAGGTAAAAATAAAAAACCCTTAGCTGGCTTGGCGGGAATTATTTGTGTATTGGGAACTGGAGTAATTATCTGGTTCAACTCTTAAATATTTTAATTTCCCGTAGATGATGTCTGTTATGTCTGTTAACGCAGATCCCCGACTTCTTCAAGAAGTCGGGGATCTAAATCCAACGATTTAGAAGGCACTATTCCACCCTACTAATCTTTATTTAGTACTGAAAACTACTCAGACCTTCGGATTCTGTCGATTTCTCGTTGTAATTCTTCAATTTGGCGGCGCAAACTTTCTGTTTGATTTTCGGAAGATTCTGCTGAAACATTTACCGATCCGGAAGCAGGCGATCGCTGATAATTTCCTCGGCGAATTTGCTGATATTCTTCAGATACTGCCCACGACCGTAAGTAATGCAAGCGTTCAACAGGGAAAGGATGACTCAACATCATACCCTGAGCGCCATTGTAGATCAAGAATTTATATATTTGATTCAATCCATCCTCATCCAATGCCTGATAATTTTCTGACTGCTTGATAAACTCTTGTAAACTACATTCATTGGCATATTTGTTACTGCCACCAGAGAGTTTCATCATCGTTGACATCACAGGATTCAAGTCATCCATTACTAGTAGTGCAGCGCGATCTGACGATAACTCAGCTTTGCGCCGCCACTCAAAAAAGGCGTAAATCAAGCCTTGGGTGACAATATTACCGATGCCGAAGGTCAATTCTCCCAAGGCTGAAGCAGCACTCATCGCCCACATCGCCATTTGAATTAAAATAGTATGACCACATTTAATATGCCCCAGTTCATGGGCTAGCACCGTCCTCATCTCGGCTTCGTCTAGTAAGTCTAGTATCCCTGTATTTATGACTATGTAAGGATTCTCTTGCCCCAGCGCATAGCTATTTGCTTGGGGATTTTGCGAGACAAACAGTGTTGGTTCTGGATAAATGTCCAAATCTCGGACGCATTCCCGAAACATCTGGTAAATAGTGGAATATTGACGCGGGCCGACTTGGATGCTGTTACCCATTAGATAGACTAATTGAGGGCGTTCGTAGATAAATTCCACAAATTTACGAGCGATTAAATCAAATCCTGGCAAATTTCGTAAAGCTTGCTCCGCTTGGCGATCTAGTGGATGCCTGAAGGCTTCGCTGGAAATTCCTGTGTAAGTTGGCATAATTTAGGGTATTGGGTGATTGGTCATTGGTCATTGGTCATTAGCAAAGGACAAAGGACAAATGACAAATGACAAGATAATAGAAATAGGGCAATTGGAAGTAAAAATAACTTTGTATGGAATTGAAAGCGTGTGATTGAGGCAGAAGTTCATTTGTCACTACATAACTTTTTGCGATCGCAAGCGGGGTTCCCTTCCTGGCCCCATCATTTGACGATGGCACGGTTGGTAGCACGCGCCTTGCGCCTGGGACGTAGCGCCCTAATTCAAGTCGGGGCAGTTAGTGGCTATCAAGGGCGATATCGTACTAGTTTTGTAGCATCAGCCCTGATGTGGCATGGTCCTGTAATTATTGTTGCTCAAGAAACAGTGCAGCAACTTCTGCTGCGGGTGGAAATACCCCGTCTACAGCAGTGGCTACCAACTAATAAATCGATTAGGACAGGTGATGCTTGGCCTGATGCCCAGTTCCAAGGGCTACTGCTGACCTCCCCAGAAGCTTGGTTAAAAGGACAGTTAGCTGGTGGCTCAGGCTTTCCCCAAGGCATTCCCACAATTATTGATGGGGTAGACGATCTCGAAGATTGGGTGCGTCATCAACTTACCCAAGATATTCAACCCGATGATTGGGATCGACTCATTCTAGCTTGTCCCAACCAAGCTGAGGCAATTCGTGAAGCACGGATACAACTAACACACGAACTTTTTCAGCATCCTGCTAATCCATATCAGTGCTATCTAATTTCCCAGCCAGAAATAGAAATTTTAAGCCGTCTCTATTCTGCTTTAGAGTCAGTACAAGCACTGCCAGAACCTTGGAAACAATTCTGGCAACAATTTCAAACCCTCAACGAAAATCTTTCCTCCCCTGCTTCCTCATCTCCCCCTGCTCTCTTCTGGGCGACTATTGCCCATCGGCAAGGTTTATTTTCTTTGCACTACGCCCCAATGGAATTAGGGGAAATACTCTCGCCGATTTGGCAGCGACAACCAGTAGTTTTAGTTGGTAGCGCTATCGAACCGGAAACTGAGGCTCCCCTTTTTCGCCAGCGCCTGGGTTTGGACGATTTAACTTGCCTGAAGTTCTCTTCGGAGAGTCAAGCAGAAGCAATTCAACTGTATGTACCCTATAAGTTGCCCTTACCCAATACACCAGAATTTCAAGCGGCCTTTATTCACAAAGTCCGCACGCTGGTTTGTCTAAGCGCGACAGCACCAGGGTTAACGGTTGTCTTGGTGGGAGATGTACCACTCAAATCTCAAGTAGCGGCAATTCTGGCTTCAGAATTTGGTTCGCGGGTGCAAGTAGAAAAAACTTGTTTAGATGAAAATGGTATTTTGATTAGCGGTTGGGAATTTTGGCGAGAACATCAACGAGTTTTGCCAGCACCCCATCTGTTAATTATTGCGACGTTGCCCCTACCATCTTTAGAAAATCCTTTGGTAGCTGGTAGGGTAGCTCTTTATAAGCGATCGCATCAAGATTGGTTCCGTTTATACTTGTTGCCATCTGCCTTGAATGAATTACAACGAGCGATCGCTCCAGTACGAGAAAGTCAAGGAATTGTGGCTTTGCTTGATAGTCGTGTAGTTAACCGCAGCTATGGCGCTCAAATTCTCGCAGCTTTAAGTCCTCTGGCACGCATTAACTATCTCGATCCCAGCCTGTTTTCCAATACCGATGAGGAAAATTCTGCTTAAAATTCAGTTACCAGTGACGCCATTTGACGGCAGTTGCTCCACTTGGGGAGACCCCAAGACCGCACTGCCTCCTCTACTTGGGGAGACCCCAAGACCCTTCGGGTTCGGCAGTCCCCCAGACGCTCGTTCCTCGCTACCGCTAGCGCTAACGACGGAAACCGCCATCGCGCTTCGCGTCTCCCCTTGGGAGAAGACGGGGGCTACCTCACCGCAGTGGCTCCCCAATGCCCAATTTAAATTTTGACGAAGCAAAGCGCGATCGCAAAGAAGCAAGAACTATTATCAGCTTATAGAAGGTAATGCGATTCATCGCCTCTGGAGTAAGCATGATTACTGCCAAAATAAATTTAGAACCTAAATAAAATTTGAGTTGCTGATTATGGGTGAAGCAAAACGTCGTAAAACCACACTAGGAAAAACATACGGTCAAGAGACTCGGATCTTGCCTTGGGTTCCGATCACAAAAACTCAAGGCGAACAATTTGTCACTTGGACTACTCGTGGTGCTTGGATAGGCATTGGTCTGATGATTGTTGGATGGTTAACAATCCGTTTTATCGGCCCAGCTTTCGGTTGGTGGCAAGTAGTCTATTAATTCTTAATTCATAATTGAATTAGTTGGATATCTAGACTCCAACTAATTCAAGACTGCTAAAAAAGACAATAACCCGCAAGTGTCTTGCCAATAATTACAAATTACATTAGCGCAACGGTGGGCAGTTTGCGTATCTTATGGAAAAGCAAGCTAGGCGTAGGCTCTTGTAAAAAGCATTATGACCGACATTCCTTGATGGTACAAGCCCTTAGATTTATAATATGGAGTTAATCAAAAATCTAAAATCTAAAATTCCCAAGCCCCTAGATTTATCTATGGGGTCAATCCAAAATCCAAAATCTAAAATCCAAAATTGTCTGACGAATTACTAATTAGTTAACTGAGTTATTAATAAAAAATAATTACTCATTTTGGATAGATAATAGAAATATATTATATATGCATTAAATTTGGCAAAACCAAATTAAGATAAGAATCCTTTTAAATTCATCGTGCTTAGGTTTGTACAAGTTTTTGAAAATAATCCAAAAATATAGCAGTCGCCAAAGCCGTTAGGACAGTTTGCGGGAAACGCATCTTCAAGAGCGTACTTTGTGATTTTATTGCTGTCCTAAGCTCCTTGTCCGTTGCTATACCTGAAAATATTGCCTAAATGGCAACATTGCTGTGCTGAGTTTAGGTATTGTCAGTGTTAAGTTTTTCCCTTTGTGGATTTTACACTCACAGTTGTCTACTAATTAAGTTATTTTGGTATAAATTATTACCTATCTGCTTTTGCAACTACTTAATCTAGAATTCGCACTGTCATCTGTTTAACTTTATATTTAGGAGGAACAAATTTGGTATAACTAATCATTTACCTATACCAAAATCTACGTTAAAAACAGAAGAGATTAAACATCTAAGCAAGAGACACTATAACGATGGAAAACTACATTATGGCGTTTAATAACAGTGTATTTGACTGCACATAGCCAATAAAAACTAAATATGTAGCTTTTCTGTAGTTGACTAGTGCTAAATTTAAGTTACTCTTAAAGCGGATCTCTTGCTCTAAGAATCCACCTTGACAGAAATGTATAAAGATATAGTTAAATTTAGCAATTCTGTCCGAGATTTTGAAATTGCAAACTGAATAGTTTGATACGGCCCTCAAAATCTCGATCCACTACCCTAAACAAAGTAGTCAACTCACGACTCAAAATTACTCTGTCTAGTAATTGTAATGAATAGTTTACAATACTAGTGGGTGAGAAAATCTAAAGAAAATATAAAAGAAACTCAAATTACTGTGGTGTCTGGAGGACAAAAGTGTTTCTGAGACTAGCACATCAACATCGACAATTCGTCCAAGACTTAGTAATGAACCTGCAAGCCTTGGCGATTGTATTAGAGCGGCGTGGCTATCCTGCATCTTGTTATACCTGTGGCGACCAAATGAATAGTGCATCATTTATGGTTAGCTTGGGTGATAATCATCTAATTCGATTTTTAGTGTCCGATTACGGCATTACTTGGACAGAAATGCGGGATGACCGCGAATTAATGAAGCTAGAGGGTGCAGAGGCAATCAACCAATTAGATGAATTGGCCGATCTTGTCAAGCAATCTATGCAAAGTGATACAGGCTCTAAAACTCTTGCCAAGAAGTATTAAGATTTCAGAGGTCGAGAGCAAATTAGAAATTGATTATCGGTAACTGTTAATCGGTAACAGTGGCTTAGTTAGCGATCGCGCTTACCTATTTCTCCATTATCATGAAGTGACTGGCTATGTCCGGCCCATCGCATATTTTTTGTATCAGCGAAAATTTCACGAGCTTGATTTTCAACCTCTAGCTAGAAGGTGTTAAAACACAGCAAAGTCAGAGATTAGTTAGTTGAGCGCTCGTCTTTTGCCATAATTTCATCAAAACGCGATAACTTTTCTACGAGACACTGCGCGAATATCTAAAGTCCATTACCAATTAAAATAAAGGGTGCCCAATAGTACGGGTGACTAAAGTCATTGACTGCTGCTACGGGTGCATTATGACTTATTTCCTTCCAGTTTCCAGTAATTAATGAGAGTTGAGCTTGGCGTAAAGCTTCAGTTTTAGTCAGCTTCTCAGTAGAAAGAATACCATAAAAAGCACTCATGAGTGCTTGTGTACCACCATCATCTACAGACCACAAAGAGGCGATCGCGGCTCTAGCGCCGGTTTGTTGCATCTGATAGCCAAAGCCCAAAATTTCTTCACCATTACCTAACTTGCCTCCCAAGCCAGTTTCACAGGCGCTCAACACTACCAAATCTACATTCGGGAGTGACCAAGTGGCTACATTTCTAAAATTAACGCGATCGCCATTCCCAAATAAAATAAACGAATCTTCTGGTTTACCCACCACAAAGGCTGCATGAGTCGCTAAATGGACAATTGTATAATCATCCATTTGGGGTACAGCGACTTTAGGAGTAAAGGCATCGTCTAAAAGCTTTGTAGTTTCAGGAACCGCTGCTGCTAGACTTTCCACTTCCCGCACTGCAAAGGGTAAGCCAGCGAAAGCAACCTGGCGATTACCAACTTTGATTTGATAATTACCTTTAGTAAAAGCACCCGCTAAAACCCGCAAAGTGGATTGTTTTGGGGTGTTTAAATTAGTCAGACTGGCAGATGTAATGTGATTCACATTGAAACGCTGCACGAGCCATTGTTTGCCATCATATAAAGCTGTTAAAGGAATGTAGCGTAATCGATCGTCTGGAGCGTAAATCAGAGTTTGCGTACCTGATAGCTTCAAGTCTTTCTCTATCGGTTTAATTAGCCAGTCATACAATTGGCGTGCAGGTGCTTTGATATTTCGACTGGGATTGATTAAAGCTTGACGGAAAGCATCAATTGTTTGATAGAGGTTTTCGCGCTTTACAGCAACGGTGCGATGAATAGGTGGGGATTCAGGAGTTACCAATACCAATTCCAAACTATCTTTTAAAATCAGTGGGTAGAGTAATGCCGATTTTTGCGGTAATCGTGCCAAATTATCTCGAAGTTCGTTAAGACTCTCCAAATCCAAATTTTGCCGCCTAGCTGTACGGCTAATTTGCTCTACCTGTGCTTTCACTGAAGGACTATTGATAAATTCATTAAATCCATCTAGAAGTTGCTGTTGATTTAAGACTAATTGTTCGATGCGTTGTTTTTGTTCGAGCGATCGCTGTTCGGGGGCAATTTTCCGTAGTGTTGTTAATTCCTTACCCAGTACAACAGCATTATCCACACTTTGATCCAGCTTTTGTTTAATTGGTTTTTCTGTTGCCGCTATATTAATACCTTTGACAGTACGTTGATTACCTGGCACATTCTGGAGATATTCCTCTAGTTCTTCAACTTTGAGTAAATCCATTGTCCTTTGTGCTTCAGCAACACGTTCTTGTTTGAGCAATCGTTCACCCAAAATGCGATATGTCTGGCTAACAGTTATGTTATAAGCATCTGGTTGTGGCGCACTCAATGCTGATGGATTCAAGCGAGCTTTTTCACGATTAATCAAACAATGCTTGTAGAAAAAAATTGCTAACTCTGGTTGGTTTTGGATATCGAATAAATAACCTATGTTACTGTAGGTTTTGCCAAGTCGAACCAGATCCCCAAGTTCTTTGTTAATCAATAAGGCTTGCTGATAGGATTGAAGTGCTTCAGGATACTTTTTTTGACTTTGGTAGATTCTGCCAATATTGTTGAATGTTACTGCTTCCCAAGAGCGCTCTCCAAGGTCTCTAGTGATGGTTAATGCTTTCTGTAATTTCTGCAACGCTTCTTTTGATTGACCTTGACGAGATTCTTTGATAGCTTCTTCATTGAGCTTCGCAATTTCTGAGAGTTGATTATTCTTGGGTAAAGCTTGAGCTTTTTCTCCAGATTCGTACCTCAACCTTGCATTTGTATTTACCTGGTTATTGTCTGGATATACCATCCCAAAACCTAGTAAGCTAAGTAGAGATAAAGTAACAACACTCACATGCCGGAGACTAGGCTGCATAACAAAACACTCCCTATGCTCGGAAGGTAAATATTAAATCAATAAGTCCGGCAACGCAATTAATTTTTATGCTATTCAATAATTTGGAAAATTTATAAACACTGAAAAATTTGAAGATGTCAGAAGAAAAACCCAGCCGACCAAAACTACCACCAACCAGCGCTCTTGACAATCCATCCAGTCATGAGTTTGGAAATTGGTTTGAATATCCTGTTAGAGTCCAACCCCACCACACTGACTATGCCGGTCTTGTCTGGCACGGTTCCTATATAGCTTGGATGGAAGAAGCGCGGATTGAATGCTTGCGATCTATAGGGATTGAATTTGCTGATTTAGTCGCTATAGGCTGCGATTTACCAGTTGTAGAACTGTCGGTGCGCTATCACCGTTCAATTCAATTGGGTATGGCAGTGCTGGTAAAAACCCGTATGGCTGAGGTAACTGGTGTGCGAATCAATTGGGATTACGCCATTATCTCAACTGATGGACAACAATTGTACGTCACTGCCAAGGTGACTTTAGTTGCTTTAGATCGCGAAAGAGGGAAGATTATGCGTCAGTTGCCGCCAAGTTTTAAGGATGCATTAGCCAAGATTTCAGCATTAAATAACAATTAATCGAGCAAGGTTATCATTTCACCTTTTATTCGCGAAAGTGAAGTTTAGATCGTTATTTTCCAGTTTGGATCTGCGACAAATTTTGAGCAAACTGCGTTACGTAATGCCAAATATCTTGGGGAGTGATGCCAAAACTAATATTTAATAAAACAAGGATTGCCGCAAGAGTTAATGCAGTGTTCACGGTTGCTTTTAGCAATTTCCATAATATTATGAAGACTATCCAGGCTATAATCAACGTAATAATCATATAATTAATTCCTGAATAATTGCCCTTGTCTGAGAAGGTCTTTATTTAGAAAGAGTAAATTTTTAGCTGAAGTCAAAATCACTATTGCTAAAGCTATTAAACCTAATTTGGAATAGATACTAAAGCTAAGATTTTTGTCTAACTGTGCCAATGCCATATTAGCTGAAAACGATCCAATTATTCAGGTAAAAGGCAACTTATTTGGCAATTTGGCAGAATTACTAAAAAGACTTTTTAAAATTTTTGTATTAATAATTACAAGATACAATAGTTAGATTAGGACTCCAAACTCAAAAATACTTCTCAGATTGAACATTTCCGACACCGAAGCCCCGTGAATTTTTTCGTTAACGTTCTGTGCGGATTAATTGCTTATTGCCACCAACCTAAGAAACCCAGCCTTCAGATGGACTAGCTTTTATGTCATACTGCTTAACCCGAACTCAGGTTATTTAGCCTTATTTCCTCAAATTTATAGGCTTGATAGTGCCTCAAACCTTGTTAACTTCGTATACTTCCTGAACGGTTTTAGCAGACAGTATCAAAATTACCTGAAGCCATAAATATCACAGCCAAACAAGTTACCTTGGACTGAATATAGAGCCAGCGCTCGCTCCATAGTTTTTGTAATTTTAAATTCATTAATCAAGTTTCTAGAATTTAGATATATTGGTATTCATGCTGACATCAATTGCTGGATGCGCTGTGGTTCTTCTCCTAGCCAATCTGGATTTTGGGCAGTACTGTCGAAGATTGATGAGGTTTTGAAAGGCTCAAACTCGCCGCGTGATGCCGCTTCTGCCGTTTTAGTTAAGAGCGATCGCACTTGCTCGTTATTCATTGGCTGGAACGTTCGCACTGCTTCAAAAGCTTGCTCTAGAATCTCCATGCTGTCAATTCCGGTAATCACAACCGATGTGGGCAGATTCAAAGCATAGTGTAAACATTCAATTGGCGTTACAGTATTTGACCGTAAAAGAATACCGTTTGCCAAGCTTTTCATTCCCAAAACGCCGATGTTTTGTTTAACTAGCTCTGGCAAAACCAGCTTTTCAAAGCTTCGGTAGTGGGCATCCATCACACTCAGAGGCATCTGCACTGTATCAAATTTAAACCCGTTAGTGGCTGCAACTTCCAGCATGTGCAGATGAACATAGGGGTCTTTATGCCCAGTAAAACCTATATATCGGAGTTTGCCAGCTTCCCGTGCCTCAATCAAGGCAGCATTCGCCCCTTCTTCGTGAAAAACTCGATGTGGGTCTTCGTGCCGCAGGATTTCGTGGTGCTGAACCAGATCGATGCAATCAACTTGCAGGCGTTGCAGTGATTCGTCTAGCTGTTTTGCTGCTGCTTTTTTAGAGCGACCATCGATTTTCGTCATTAGGAACACTTTGTCTCGATAGCCATGCAAGAGCGCTTTTCCCATGCGAACTTCGCTGACTCCACCGTTGTAATCCCAACTGTTATCCATAAAAGTGATGCCGCGATCGATCGCGGTTCTAACAATTCGGATACCTAGTTCCTCATCAACATGCTTCAAGGCGATGTGCCAACCACCCAATCCGATGGCGGAAACTTTCTCTCCTGTACTGCCGATAACTCGGTATTGCATTTCTGAATTTGACATAGTTTCTGACATGAGTTTTCCAAGTCTTTCAGCTATTACTTAAGTACATATAGCCATCTGCCAATTCAAACACAAGAGAAAGTTGACAATATCTTGCTGAAGATACACTTTTCAAGGGAGCATCCAGTTTTGGAAGATTTACCATTTCTGAGAAAATGTAGAAGGAAA